>NZ_SMKP01000205.1:0-18528 GCF_004349015.1 Nonomuraea diastatica | reverse complement strand
CCTCCCCGCCACCCGCTCGCGTCCGCCGCCGCACCGACGGAGACGGGGACCGGTGATGGGCCGTTGGTCACCGCGCCTGCTCAGGCGCTCATCGACTTGCTGGGCGTCGACCCGGAGCGGGTACGCGCGCTCCCGGTGAAGGTGGTGCGCCGCGCCGACGTCGAACGCCTGGCCGCCGCCGGCCTGCACGCAAGCCCGACACGCCGTGAAGGTGGTCTCGACGGCAGCGAGCCCGGACCGGTGACCGTCGATCGAGGCACGCCCAGGACCGGTGGTGGGAGCTTGCGGGCGTTGAGCGGGAACCAGCGCGCGGTGGGCAGGACGGTGAGCCTCTCGCACCAGACCGTGCCCGCCGCGTTCGCCGCCGTCAAGGTGGACGTGGGGGAGGCCGTCGCCGCGGCCCGCGACCTCACCCGGCGGCTGCGCATGCTGGTCGGCCTGCCCGACCTGCTCATCTCCGCCGTCGCCCGCCTGCACCACGACTTCCCGCTGTTCTTCGCCACCCTCGTGGACGAGGGCACCGCGAGGGTCCCGGAGTCGCCGCACGTGGGCGTCACGATCGATCTCGGCACCGGCCTCTACGTCCCCGTCATCCGGGACGCGAACGCGAAGTCCGTGACCGAGATCGCCGGGGAGCTGGGGGCGTACCGCAGGCTGGCCCAGCGCGGCGGGTTCAGGGAGGAGCAGCTCGCGGGCGGCAACATCGTCGTCACCCTGCACCACGACGCCGGCATCGTCATGGCCGTGCCGATCGTCTTCCCCGGCCAGGCGTGCGCCGTCGCCCTCACCTCCCCGCAGCCGGAGGGAGAGCGCACGATGGCCGTGGTCGGCCTCTCGTACGACCACCGGCTGATCAACGGCAGGGACGCCGTGCTCTTCCTCCAGGCGCTGCGGGAGGCGTTAGAGGGGGCGCCGGCCGAGGGCCTGTAGGCCCACCAGGTCGTCGGGCAGGGCGTCGGCGCCGCCGTCGACCAGCGCCGGCAGCCGGGAGCGCAGCGCGGCCACCGCCAGCACCGCGATCGCCACCGCGAACAGCACGTACATCAGCCCGACGCCGCGCCCCTCCCCGGTGCCGACCAGCGCGCCGGCGGTGGACGCGAGCGGCCCGTCCGGGGCCACCAGCGGGTCGAACACCGCCGCCCCGTACGGCGCCACGAGCCCGAACCCGAGCGGCAGCGTCGACCAGGCGATCAGCGTGTTCAGCGCGAACACCCGGCCGTGGAACCGCTGCGGCACCTTCACCTGCACGATCGTGGCGTAGATGCCGTTGAGCAGCGTCAGCCACAACGACATCCCGAACGCGCCGACGCCGATCGTCACCAGATCCGCGCGCAACCCCGTGACGAGGCAGAACGCCGCCAGCGCGAGCGTGCACCAGAGCACCGCCCGCATCCGGTGCCGCCCCGGCCCGCCCCACACCGTCATGGCCAGGCCGCCGATCAGCACACCGAGCCCCGACAGGAAGGAGACACGCCCCACGTCGGGCAGCTCGGCGAACGAGAGCACCAGCGGCGAGAGCATCAGGAAGAGCGGTGACAGGAAGATGTTCAGCGCCGCGAAGAACAGCAGCATCCGCCGGAACCCGTGGTGGCCCCAGGAGTAGCGGAACCCGGCGACCAACTCTGCCACGACCGGCTCCTTGCGCCGCCACGCCAGCCTCGCGGGGAAGCGCACCATCAAGGTCACCACGATCGCGAACGCGTACCCCACCACGTCCAGGATCAGGATGCCCTCCAGCCCGATGACGGCCATCAGCCCGACGGCGGCCAGCGGCACGAGCAGCTGCGTCATGCCTCCGGCCATCTGCACGATGCCGTTCGCGTGGCCGAGGTGGCGCTTGGGGACGAGTTGCGGTATGGCGGAGCTGTACGCGAGGCGCTGGAAGGTGAGCGCCACGGACAACACCGCCAGCAGCGGGTAGACGTGCCAGGTCTGCAGGTTGCCCGTCCAGAGCAGGACGCCCAGCATGAGCTGGGTGCCCATGGCGGCGAAGTCGCCGGCGAGCATGACGGTGCGGCGGTCGTTCCTGTCGACCACGGCTCCCGCCAGCGGCGCCACCAGCATCCCCGGCACCAGGCCGATGACGGCGAGCAGGGCGAACTGGGCGAGCGAGCCCGTGGTCAGGTAGATCCAGATGGGAATGGCGAACTCGGTCAGGGCCGACCCCATGATCGAGATGAGCTGCCCGCTCACGACGCCGAGGAAGCGCCGCATGCTCGGCTCCGGCGCTCTGGGCCGCTCATTGGGCCGTTCACTGGATCGTTCACTGGATCGTTCACTGGGCCGCTCGCCGGGGTGCCCGCCGGTCGCGGGCCGGGTGCCGGGGTTGGCCCTGGACACCTCGCGCAGGCGCCAGTCCGGCCCTGACGCCTCGCCTCCCGAGGCCACGGCCCTGTGGACGCCGGTGACGATCTCGGCGAGCTCTTGCGCCCGATATTTCAGGAAAAAGTGGCCGGCCTCGTCCAACTCCACCACGGCCGCCACCGGCGTCAGGAAGTGCCACTCCCTGAACCGTTCCTCGAAGTACTCGGTCGCCGGGTCCCGCTCACCCGCCACGCTGATGATCGGCGCCCGCAGCGGCGTGACGGAGCTCTGGAACAGCGCGGTGAAATACTCCTCGGCCGCCTCCGTGTCCTCGCGCATGTTCCTGATGATGTGCCGTGCCTGGCCCGGGTCGAGGTCGCTCATGTCGAGCCCCATCGACGTCAGCCAGTTGGCGTAGCTGCGGTCGCTGCGCATGTACTCGCGCCTGGCCAGCCGCGACAGCGCCGCCAGCACCCGGTTCCCCGGCCGGGCGAACGGGAAGATCGCCCCGATGTACACCGCTTCGAGCGGCCGCCCGGCCGCCTCCAGCCGCCGCGCGATGGCCACCGTCAGCGCCGACCCGACCCCGCAGTGACCGTACAGGGCCAGCGGTCCCCGTACCTTCCGCAGGATCTCGTCCACGCATCGCTCCGCCACCTCCTCCAGTGGCTGCGGGTCCTCGTCCAGGCCCACGTCGTGCCCGGGGATGGACACCGCCCACAGCGCGTGCGTCGCCGGCAGGGCGTCGGCCAGCGGCTGGTACGCCACCGCCGCGCCCCCGCCGTACGGGACGCACACGTACGTGAGGTCGGCGGGCCGGTGCGGCGTCAGCTCGTGCAGGAGAGGGCGCGGCCCGGTGGCTCCGCCGTCGGCGTGGGCGGCCAGCTCCCTGACCGTCGGGTGCTTGAACAGGTCCACCACGGCGACCGGCGCCGCCCCGGGCGGCAGCTCTCTGCGTAACCGTGCCACGACCTTGATGGCGAGCAGCGAGTGCCCGCCGGCGTCGAAGAAGTCGTCGTCGACGCCGAAGTCGGCGCCGCCGAGCACGTCCGCCCAGACGGCGCTCACCAGGCGCTCGGTGTCGGTGTTCGGTGCGGCGCGCGTGCCGCCCGCCTCGGGAGCGGCCGACGGCGCGGGCAGGCGGCGGCGGTCCACCTTGCCGTTGGCCGTGAGGGGCAGCCGGTCTAGCGGGACGAAACGGGCGGGGATCATGTACGCGGGAAGGGTCTCGGCGAGGTGCGCCCGCAGCCGCACCGGGTCAGGGCCGGCGCCGACCACGTACGCGACGAGCTGCGCGGCGGTGCCCTCCCCGTCGGTGGTCACCACGCACTCGGCGACGTCCGGGTGACGGGCGAGGTGGGTCTCGATCTCGCCGAGCTCGATCCGGTAGCCGCGGATCTTGACCTGGGCGTCGGCCCGGCCGAGGAACTCGATGGTGCCGTCGCTGGTGTAGCGGCCCAGGTCGCCGGTCCGGTAGAGGCGCTCGCCGGTGCGCGGACGGGTGACGAAGGAGGCGGCCGTCCTTTCGGGGTTGCGCCAGTAGCCGGTGGCGACGCCCGCGCCGCCGATGTACAGCTCGCCGGGCACGCCCACGGGGACGTCCCGCAGCCCGGGGCTGAGGATGTGGAAGGTCTGGTTGGCCAGAGGGCGGCCGTACGGGATGGACGTCCAGGCCGGGTCCACCGCGCCGATCGGGTACGAGATGGACCAGATCGAGCCCTCGGTGGCGCCGCCCAGGCTGACGACCTCGGCGTCCGGGGCGAGCGCGCGGATGCGGTCCGGCAGGGTCAGCGGGATCCAGTCGCCCGAGAGCAGCACCAGGCGCAGCGAGCTGAGGTCGGTCCCCTCGTGCTCGGCGTGGTCGACGAGCAGCTCCATCAGGGCAGGCACGGAGTTCCAGACGGTGACGCGCTCCTCGGCGACCAGGCCGGCCCAGGCGGCGGGGTCCTTGTCGCCCGACGGGTCACCCATCACGAGGGCGGCTCCCGCGGCGAGGGCGCCGTAGACGTCGTACACGGACAGGTCGAAGCTGAGCGCCGACAGGGCGAGGAACCTGTCGGCGGGGCCGATCCGGTAGCGGTGGTTGAGGTCGCGCACGGTGTTGACGGCGGCCCGGTGCTCGATCATCACGCCCTTGGGCGTGCCGGTCGAGCCCGAGGTGAAGATCACGTACGCGAGGTCGCCGGGCGTGGCGGGGTTCTCCAGAGGCCCACCGGGGGCGTCCGGAACGGTCAGGCGGGTCAGGCCGGCCGGCCAGGCGAGGCCGAGCCACGGCTGGGTGACGGCGATCTCGCACCCGCCGCGCTCGATGAGCTCGAAACGCCGCTGGTCGGGCAGGTCGGCGTCGACCGGCAGGTACGCGGCCCCGGCCAGGTTGATCGCCAGGACGGCGGCGACCTGCTCCCAGCCGCGCTCCATCACCACCGCCACGAGCCGCCCGGGGCGCGCGCCGGCGTTCACCAGCTCGGCGGCCAGCGCGCGGGCCCGCCCGAGCAGCTCGGCGTAGGTCAGCGCGCCGCCGGGATGGACCACGGCGACGGCGCCGGAGTCACGGACCGGGTCGGGCAGCAGCCCCGGCGGGCCCAGGTCGGCGGCGGTGTCGTTCCAGCGCCGCCGCTCCTCCTGCTCGGCGGCCGTCAGCAGGTCGAGCTCCGCCACGGGCGTCTCCGGGGCGTCCGCCACCTGAGCCAGCAGCCGGGCCAGGTGCCCCGCCATGCGCTCGACCCGCCGGGCCGAGAACAGCGCGGTGTTGTAGACGAACAGGAACGACCCGTCGCCTCCGGTGTAGAGTTCCAGGTCGAACCGGGTGGCCCAGCGCCCGGGCTCGAACCCCTCCAACGCCAGCGCCCCGGCCTCTGGCTCGCCGCCGTAGTTCTGCATGGCGAGGATCACCTGGAACACCGGCGAGCGCGACGGCTCCCGCGCCACGTTCAGCTCCGACACCAGCCGCTCGAACGGCACCTCCTGGTGCGTGTACGCGTCCGTGGCCGTGTCGCGCACCCGGCGCAGCAACTGCGCGAACGTCGGCTCGCCCGACAGGTCCACGCGCATCGCCAGCATGTTGACGAAGCACCCGATCAGCCCTTCCAGCTCCGGCAGCGGCCGGCCGGCGACAGGGGAGCCGATCGTCACGTCCCGCTGGCCCGCGTACCGGCCGAGCAGCACCGCGAACGCCGCCAGCAGCACCATGTACGGCGTGGCGCCGTGCTCGCGGCCCACCCGGTCGAGCCGCCCGGCCAGCTCCGCGCCGACGGAGAAAGGGTGCGCCGCCCCCGCGTGGGTCAGCTCGGGAGGGCGCGGCGCGTCAGTGGGCAACTCCAGCGGCTCCAGCCCGGCCAGCCGATCCCGCCAGTACTCCACGTCACCGCCGGGCCGGTCCCGCTGCCAGGCGGCGAAGTCCCCGTAGCTCACCGGCAGGTCGGGCATCGGCTCACCGCCGCACAGCGCCACGATCTCGCGCAGCAGCACGTTCGCCGACCAGCCGTCGGCCGCGATGTGGTGCACGGCGATGGCCAGCACGTGGTCGTCGGCGGCCAGGCGCACCAGCAGCGCCCTGATGACCGGCCCCGACGCCAGGTCGAACGGCTCGGCCAGGAACGGGCCCACCAGCTCCCTGGCCGCCCCGGCGGACTCCGCTCCCGCGACGGCCAGGGGCACCGCCGCCTCCCTCTCGACCAGCACGGACGGCTGCCCGTCAGGGCCCGTGGGGAACGTGGTGCGCAGCGGCTGGTGCCGGGACACGATCCGCTCCAGCGCCGACTCCAGCGCCACCGCGGTGAGCGGGCCGCGCACCCGCCGCACCAGGGGGATGGCGTGCGCCGGATTGCCGGGAGCGTACTGCTCCATGAACCACAGCCGCTCCTGCGCGTACGACAGCGGCGGCGCCTGTCCGGGCGGCAGCGCGGGGATCGCCGGCCCGGCCGCCGGGCGGCGCCGGCGCAGCCGCTGGGTCAGCAGCGCCCGCTGCGCCTCGCTCAGTTCCGTCATGGGCCCTCCCGATCCAGCAGGCTCCTGGCCTGCTCGTCGGACAGCACCGCCACCTCGGCGGCCAGCGCCTCCTCGACGGCGACCGCCAGCGCGGCCACGGTACGGCGCTCGAACAGGGTGCGGATCGGCAGGTCCACGCCCGCCAGAGAACGCAGCCTGGCGGCCACCCTGATCGCGAGCAGCGAGTGTCCGCCGAGCGCGAAGAAGTCGTCGAAGGCACCGATCTTGCCGGCGCCGAGCACCTCCGCCCACACGTCCGCGACCAGCTCCTCCGCGTCGGCGCGCGGCGGGACGTCGCCGCCCTCGGCAGGGCCTGGCAGGGGCAGCGCGCGCCGGTCCAGCTTGCCGTTGCGGGTGAGGGGAAGGGCGTCCAGCACGACCCAGTGCGTGGGAACGAGGTGCGGGGGAAGCCTCCGGGCGACGTACTCGGCGGGCTCGGGCGCGATGGGTTTGGGGGCGGTGGGGGAGTCGCCGGACGCGCCGAGGACGACGTACGCGATGAGGTCGCCGTCCCTGGCGAGCACCGCGGCCTGGCGTACGTCCGGGTGGCCAAGGAGACAGTGCTCGATCTCGCCCGGCTCGATCCGGAACCCGCGCACCTTCACCTGGTCGTCCAGCCGCCCGAGGAACTCCAGCTGCCCGTCCCGCCGCAGGCGCACCCGGTCGCCGGTCCTGAAAACGCGGCCGCCCCGCCCGGTGGCGAAACGCGGGTCGTACCCTCCGAGGTAGCCCCGGGCCACGCCGGGCCCGCCGACGTGCAGCTCGCCCGGCGCGCCCGGAGGCACCGGGCTCCCGTGCGCGTCGAGCACCTTGACCGTGGTCGCGCGCACCGGGCGGCCGATGGGCGGGCGCGGGTCGCCGCCGCGCAGCTCGGCGGCCGTGGCGATGATCGTTGTCTCGGTCGGACCGTACGTGTTGACCAGCCGTACCCGGTCGCCGAACCGCTCTCGCCAGCGCTCCACCGCTCCAGCCCGCACCTGCTCGCCGCCGAGGATCACCAGGCGCAGCCGTTCGGGCCAGGCCACCTCGTCGATCATGCCCACCAGGTGGTGGAAGTAGGCGGTCGGCAGGTCGAGCACCGTGATGTCGGGCCGCCTGGCGAGCAGCTCCGGCAGGGCGGCGCCGCCACCGGGCAGCAGCTCGACCGTGGCGCCCGCCGCCAGCGCCGGGTAGATCTCCTCCGCGTGGGTGTCGAAGCTGAGCGCGGCCATCTGGACGACGCGGTCGCCGGGACGCAGGCCGTAGACGGCCCGCATCCACCGGACCCGCTCGGCCAGCTCGGCGTGCTCGACCACGACGCCCTTCGGCGCGCCGGTCGAGCCGGAGGTGTAGAGAACGTACGCCGCCCCGTCGCAGTGTCCGTACGCCGCCCCGTCGGAGTGTTCGTGCGCTGGCCCGGTGGAGTGTTCGTGTGCCCGCCCGGCGTGGGGTCCTCGCGCCGGGCCGCCCTCGATGACGAGGCCGTCCGTGACGACGAGGGACGCCACGGAGGCCATGGAGCGCAGGCGCTTTTCCGGGTAGGCGGGATCCAGCGGCAGGTAGGCGGCCCCGGCCCGCCAGATCGCCAGCATGGCCACGACCGCGTCGACCGAGCCGCCGGCCATCCGCAGCCCGACCACGCCCGCGGCGTCCCGCCCGACGGATTCCCCAGCCGTTTCGCGGGCCGTTTCCCCGGCTGGTTCCCGGGCCGTTTCCCGGGCCGACTCCCTGGCCAGCTTTCCGGACAGTTGCCCGGACAGCCGGGCCACCCGCCGTTCCAGCTCGGCGTACGTGACGGTGTCCCGGCCGCAGCTCACGGCCACCCGGTCCGGGTACGCCGCCACCGCCTGCGCGATCAGCTCCGGCACCCGGGCCGCGGGATCGGGGCCGTCCCCGCCCGCGGCCGCCCAGTCGGGCGGAGGGCCGCTCGCCGTCTCGATCAGCGCCTCGTCGGCGGCCGTGAGCACCGGCAGGCGTGACAGCGGCGCGTGCCGGTTGCCGGCGTCGGCCACCCCGCGCAGCAGCACCTCGAACCGCGCCGCCAGCCCCGCCACCGTCGTCGCGTCGAACAGCCCGGCGTCGTACCCGAAGGCCACCCGCAACCGCCCGGGCGCCCGCCACGCCTCCACGGTCAGGTCGAACTTTGCCTGCCGGTACCCGTCGTCGAAGAACGACATCCGCAGGTCGCCCAGCCGCTCCCGCGCCCCGTCCCGACCGGCGAGGCCGGCCGTCTGGCCGTTCAGCGTGAACATGGTCTGGAACATCGGCTTCCTGGTGATGTCCCGCTCCACGTCCAGCTCCGCCAGCAGCCGCTCGAAGGGCACGTCCTGGTGCGCCATCGCGTCCAGGACCGTTCCGCGCGTGCGGGCCAGCAGCTCCTCCAGCGTCGGGTCGCCCGACAGGTCGCCCCTCAGCACCAGCGTGGTGCTGAGGTAACCGACGAGCGGCTCCAGCTCCACCCGGCTCCGCCCCGCCGTGGGCGAGCCCACCAGCACGTCCTCCTGCCCGGTGTGCCGGGACAGCAGGAGTTGGTACGCGGCCAGCAGCACCATGAACAACGTGACCTGATGCCGGCGCGCCGTCGCTTCCAGCGCGGCCAGCAGGTCGCCGGGCACGTCCAGCAGGTGGACGCCGCCGCGCGAGGGCTCGGCGCCGTGCGGCTGGTCGGTGGGCAGGTCCAGCGCCGGCGGGTCGGCGAGCTGGGCCCGCCAGTACTCCAGCGCCTCCCCGCTGTCCTGCTCCCGCTGCCAGAGGGCCACGTCCCCGTACTGCACGGCCAGGGCGGGCAACTCCGGCGGGCCGGACGCGCCGGTGTCCTGCGCCGCTTCGCACGGGGCCGCCTCGTGCCGGGCTCGTTTGTGCAGGGCTGCTTCGTGCAGGGCCGCTTCGTACAGGGCCGCGAGGTCGTCCAGGAAGATGGTGATCGACCAGCCGTCCGCGACGATGTGGTGGAGCACCACGCACAGCACGTGGTCGGCGGGGCCGAGCCGGATCAGGGAGACGCGCAGCGGCGGCGCCGCCCCGAGATCCAGCGGCGCGTTGGTGCGGGCGGCGACCAGCGCGCGGGCCTCGCCCTCGTCGCGGGCGCCGAGCCGTTCGACGCGGGCGGGTGCGGGGCGCTCGACGACGGCCACCGGCCGGCCGTCCACCTCGGGGAAGCGGGTGCGCAGCGACTCATGCCTGGTGACCAGCCCGGTCAGCGCCCGCCGCAACGCCTCCTCGTCGAGCGGGCCCTGGAGCCTGCGCACGATGTACATGTTGTACGAGGCGTCGCCGGGATCGAGCCGGTGCAGGAACCACAGGCGTTCCTGGGCGGGAGAGAGCGGCGGCAGCGTGCCCGCGGGGCGGGGCAGCAGCGGCCGGCCCGGCGCGTCCTGCTGCCCGTCCAGCGTCGCGGCGAACCCGGCCACGGTCGGGTGCGCGAACAGCGCCCGCAGCGGCGCCGGCGTGCCCGCGGCCGCCAGCCGGGCGATGACCCGGGTCGCCAGCAGCGAGTGGCCGCCGAGCGCGAAGAAGTCGTCGCCGGCGCCGAGGCCGCCGGTGCCGAGCACCTCGGCGAAGATCCGCGCCACCTGCCGCTCCCTGGCGGTGGCCGGCCGCCCGCCCCGCCCCGCCGCGGGACGCGACGGCGCCGGCAGCGCCCGCCGGTCCACCTTGCCGTTCGGGGTCAGCGGCAGCGCGTCCAGCGCCACGACCGCCGACGGCACCATGTACGCCGGCAACCACTCCGCCGCCCGCTCCAGCAGATCGCCGGGAGCGCCGGGCGCCACGTAGGCCACGAGCGTGTCGTCCCGCGCCACCACGGCGGCCTCGCGCACCCGCGGATGCCGCAGCAGCGTGGCCTCGACCTCGCCAGGTTCGACGCGGTGGCCGCGAACCTTGACCTGGCCGTCGTCCCGCCCGAGGAACTCGAGGGTGCCGTCGCCGAGCCACCGGACGCGGTCACCCGTGCGGTAACGGCCGCCCTCGAACGGCTCCGGCGGCTCCCCGGGCCCGCGCAGGTAGCCGAGGGCGACTCCCGCCCCGCCGATGACCAGCTCTCCCGGCACGCCGACCGGCGCGGGCGACCCCCACCGGTCGAGCACCTGGACGGTCGTGTTGGCCAGGGGCCGGCCGATGCTGACCCGCTCGGGCGACTCGGGCACCTCCCAGGCGGTCGACCAGATCGTGGTCTCCGTCGGCCCGTACATGTTGAACAGCCGCCGCGCCCGCCGCCGCAGCCTTCTGGCCAGCGCGAGCGGCAGCGCCTCGCCTCCGGCCAGCGCGACCAGCCCGGCCGGGTCGAGCCCGCCGGCCAGCAGCATGCTCCACCCGGACGGCGTCGCCTGCACGTGCGTCACCCCGGAGCGGGCGACCAGCCCGGCCAGCGCCACGCCGTCCCGCGCGGTGGCGTCGTCGGCCAGCACCAGGCGCCCGCCCGTCACCAGCGGCAGGTACAACTCCAGCCCCGCGATGTCGAACGACAGCGACGTGCCGCCCAGCCACGCGTCCCCGGGGCCGGATTCGAGCAGGTCCGCCATCCCGGCCAGCAGGTTGACCAGCGCGGAATGCGGCACGGCCACCCCCTTCGGCACCCCGGTGGACCCCGACGTGTGCAGCACGTAGGCGGGCGCGCCGGACCCGGGACCGGCCTCCGGCGCGGCGCCGCCCGGCCGCGTCTCGCCCGGCGCCGTCTCGCCCTGCGCGGCAAGGGGCAACGTCCTGATGTGCGCGGGGAGAGGGGCCGACGGGCCAGCGAGCGCCACGCGTACCCCCGCCCGATCCACCATCCCGGCGACCCGCGCCACCGGCAGGGCCGGATCCACCGGCAGGTAGGCGGCCCCCGCCAGCATGACGCCGAGCAGCGTCCCCGGCAGGTCGGCCGTGCGGGGCAGGCACACCGCCACCACCGACCCCGGCCCGGCCCCGCACGCCCGCAGTTCCCCGGCGACCGCCCGCGCCCGTGCCGCCACGTCGGCGTACGTGCGCCGCTCCCCGTCGGGCTCCCCGCCGGGGTCCCCGGTGGGCTCCCTCTCGCACTCAACGGCCACCGCGTCCGGCCGCTCCTGCGCCTGCCGCAGGAAGAGGTCCACCACGGTCCCACCGGGCACGGCGAGCGCGGTGTCGTTCCACGTCCCGCCGACCAGTTCCCGCTCCGCGGCCGGCAGCACGTCGAGCTCGGACAGCCGCGCCTCCGGGCGGCCCGCGACCGAGGCGAGCAGCGTGCGGAAACGCGCGGCCAGCCGGTCGGCGGACGCCCGGTCGAACAGGTCGGCGCTGTAGACGAACGCGCCGTGCAGCCCGTCGCCGTCGGGCCACAGGTCCACCCGCAGGTCCACCATGGCGGGCGGCACCCCGTGCGGGAACGGCTCGCTCTCCAGGCCCGCGAACGTCGCCGCCTCGCCGTAGCCGACCGCCGCGTTGTGCAGCCCGAACATGGTCTGGAACAGCGGCGTACGGCTGAGGTCACGGTCGATGTCGAGCGCGGACAGCACCCGCTCGATGGGCGTCTCGCCGTGCGCCATCGCCTCCAGCACGGTACGCCGGGTCCTGCGCAGCAGCTCGGTGAACGGCGGATCGCCCGACAGGTCGCCCCGCAGCACCAGCGTGGAGGCGAACAACCCCACCATCGGCTCCAGCTCGGGCCGGACCCGCCCGGCGGTGGGCGTACCGACCAGGATGTCCTCCTGCCCGGCGTGCCGGGCCAGCAGCGCCTGGTAGGCGGCCAGCAGCACCATGAACAGCGTGCAGCGCCCGGCCCGCGCCAGCCGCCGCAGCCCGCCCAGCAGCGCCGGGTCGAGGTCGAAGTGCGACTCGCCGCCCTTGCCGCCGCGACGGGCCGGGCGCGGGCGGTCGGCGGGCAGGTCCAGCGGTGTGGCGCCGGCGAGCTTGCCCGTCCAGTAGCCGACGCCGGCGTCCGCGGCCCGCTGGGCGCCGGCGTACCCGGCGTACGTCACCGGCAGCTCGGGCAGCGCGGCCGGCGTGCCGTGCGCCCGGGCGGCGTAGCACCTGGCCAGGTCGTCCATGAGCACGTTGAGCGACCAGCCGTCGCCGATGACGTGGTGCAGCACGACGCAGAGCACGTGGTCGCCGTCGGCCAGCCGGATCAGTGTGATCCGCAGGGGTGGCGCGGCGCCCAGATCGAAAGGGGTGTTCGCACGGTTCTCGCACAGCTGCTCGGCCTGCTCGGGCGTGGCCAGATCGATCCGCTCGACGGGTACGCGACCCGCCGGGTCGACCACGGCGACCGGCTGCCCGTCGGCCTCGGGGAACCTGGTACGCAGCGCCTCGTGCCTGGCCGCCACGTCGGCGAACGCGCCGGTCAGCGCCCCGGCGTCGAGCGGGCCGCGCAGCCGGCGCACGACGACCACCCGGTAGGCGGGGTCGGCCGGATCGAGCCGCTGCAGGAACCAGAGCCGCTCCTGCCCGAGGGAGATCATGCGCGCAGCTCGCTCACCGCCGCCGCCACCCCGGTGACCGTGGGATCGTCGAGGAACACGTCGAACGGCACCTCCACGCCGAGCCGTTTCCTGATCCTGGCGCTGATCTGGGTGATGGTGAGCGAGTGGCCGCCCAGGTCGTACAGGTCCTCGTCGGGGGCGACGTCGTCGATCCGCAGGACCTCCATCCAGATCAGCCGCAC
The DNA here is from genome assembly GCF_004349015.1 of Nonomuraea diastatica. Classification (NCBI taxonomy): domain Bacteria; kingdom Bacillati; phylum Actinomycetota; class Actinomycetes; order Streptosporangiales; family Streptosporangiaceae; genus Nonomuraea; species Nonomuraea diastatica. The sequence goes on along the minus strand of NZ_SMKP01000205.1, from coordinate 5,636 downwards.
CTGCTCGACCAGTTCGCCGTCCACGGCCCCCGCCTCCCGCACCGGCGCGGGAGGGCCGGCGGAGCCCGCGGCGACCGGCGGCGGGGCGGCGCCGGTCAGCGCGCGAGCCGGCGCCAGGCCGGTCAACGGCACGTCGGGGTCGGCGCGGGCGGCGGCCAGCACGGCCCTCAGATCGCGCCCTGCCGCCTCCACGTCCTGCGTGGACACGAGGTCCGGGCTGTAGTGCAGGGTGAGGCGGAGCCCGTCGTCGCCGTCCACGGCCTGGAGGTGCAGCACGTTCCTGACCGTGCGGTTGGACATCTTCCACTCGGCCGATGTCCGCAGGCCGGGGAAGACCACGTTCGCCGCCCGCCGCCGGAAACTGATCGACACCGGCGCCAGCGCGGGCCGCGGTCTGACCCCGCCTGCGGCGCGGGCCGCGGGGACGTCGCGGAAGCGGTTCAGCCAGCGCACCTCCGCCCTGAGGGCGTGGGCGAGCTCCCTGAACGTGGTGTCCGGCTTGGGGGCGGAGTAGACGGGCAGCTCGGTGGCGAACAACCCGATGTGGTCCCGCGTCCCCGCCTGCCGGGTGGACATGGCGATGGCGACCGCGACCTCCGCGTTGCCGTAGGAGAACAGCAGGCCGTGCACGGCGGCGAGGAACGCCTCGAACCGCGTGACCCCGGCGGCCTGCGCCGCAGCCATCTCGCCGGTCAGGTCGAGCAGGACCTCCTCGGCGCGGCCCGCCGTCCCCACGGTCCTGGCCGTCCCGCCGATCACCACCTCGGACGCGTCCCGCCAGCGGGCCCGCCAGTACGCGGAGGCCTCCGGCGGGATCGCGAGCGGCGCGCCGTACGGCATGGGCAGCGGCGGCAGCGCCTCACCCGCGTAGGCGGCCGCCAGGTCGCGCGTCAGCAGGTCCTTGGACATGCCGTCGAACACCAGGTGGTGCCCGACGAACAGCAGCGCATGCCGTTCCCTGGTCACCTCCGCCAGCGTGAACCGCGCCAGCGGCCCGCACCCGAGGTCGAAGGGCCGCGCGATCTCCGTGCGCAGCAGGGGCCCGGGATCCGGCGCGGTCGTGAACGCCACAGGCGGCCGCCCGGCGGCCGGCGCCAGGTGCAGCTCGCCGTCGCGCTCCTCGAAGGCGCACCTCAGCACCGGATGGCGGTCGACGACCGCCTCGCATGCCCGCAGCATCGCCTCCCGGTCGAGCGGCCCGTCGAACCAGAGGGCGAACGGCATGTGGTAGGCCGTCCCGGTGCCGTGCAGCACCTCGGTGATCCACATGCCGTGCTGCGCCTGCGATGCCAGGACCATGTTCACTCCTCTGCCAGACGGCGCAGTTCCCGCTTGATGACCTTGCCCGCTGCGTTCCTCGGCAGGACGTCGAGGCAGAGCAGCTTCGACGGCAGCTCGTGCCCGGCCAGCCGGCCGCCGAGGAACAACCGCACGTCGCTGAGCGCCAGCGGCTCGCGGGCCACCACCGCCGCGGCCACGGCCATGCCCATCACCGGGTGCGGCACGCCGAACACCGACGCGTCCGCCACCGCGGGATGCTCGTGCAGCGCGGCCTCGACCTGCAGCGTCGAGACCTTGAACGCGCCCGACTTGATCACGTCGCCGTCGCGGTCGACGAGGTACAGGTAGCCCTCGTCGTCGAGGTAGCCCAGGTCGCCCATGCGCACCCAGCCGTCCTGGAAGGCGTCGTCGTCCCGCTCGCCGTAGTAGGCGCGGGGATGGGCTGCCGCGCGCAGCCACACCTCGCCGGTCTCCCCGGCGGGTACGGGGTCGCCCGCGGGGCCGGCGATCCTGAGTCGCGACCCGCCCGCGGCGCGGCCGAGGGAGCCGGGCCGGTCGCCGTCGTAGATCATGATGGTCTGGGCGGGGGCCGCCTCCGTGGAGGTGTAATAGTTGGCCACGGTCGCGTTCGGGAACGCGCCGGTGAGCTCGGCGGCCACGGCCGGCGGGAGCGCGGCGGCGGCCGAGCCGAGCAGCAGCACGCTCGACAGGTCGTGGCGGTCCTGCACGCGGGCGTTGAGCAGCTCGATCGCCATCGCGGGCACCACGAAGCAGGTGCCCGCCGCGTACGTCTCGATCAGGGCGGCGAAGCGGGACGGGGTGAACATCGGCAGCGTGACCACCGTGGGGGCCGCGGTGAGCGCGTGGAGCAACATCACCTGGCCCGCGTTCGTGCCGATCGGGAAGGCGTGCACCAGATGCCGGGAATGGGCGAACGGGCGGCGCTTGGGGTGGACGGGCGGGGAGGTCAGGTTGGCGTGGGTGGCGGCCACGCCCTTGGGCCGGCCGGTGGTGCCGGAGGTGTAGAGGATCTGGGCGAGCGAGAGCGGGTCGATCGCGGGCGGAGGCGGCGCTTCCGAGGGGCGTAACAGCTCCTCGAAGGCGATGACGGCGGGCCCTGCCGGCGGCTCCCGCAGCGCGTCGCGGCCGTGCACCACCGCCGCCGCGCCGCAGTGCCCGATCATGTACGCCTGCTCGGGAGGAGCTGCCCGGTCCGGCAGCGGCACCGCCACGCCGCCCGCCTTCAGCACGGCCATCCAGCTCACCGCGTAGTCCAGCCAGTCCTGGCCGCCGAACACCAGCGCCACCCGATCACCCTGGAGCGTCCCCGGCAGCCCGCGGGCGGCGGCGGTGGAGCGCTCGTCCCATTCGCGCAGGGTCAGGGCTCCCTGGCCGGCGACGGCGAGCGCTTCGTGCTCGGGCTCGGTGGCTGCTCGGGACGACAGGAGATCGGGGACTGGAAGGGCCGACGGAACCACCCCCAGATTTTTTTTCGTCGTGCCGCTTGACGCTAGAAAAAATGCACAGAGGCGTCAAGCCCTCACCTTCTGGCGCTTGCCGACATCTGGTAACGCGTGACACACTCGCCGCGGATTCCCCGATCACGGAGGGTTCGCCAGGTGCAGATGGATGGAGAGCTCCGCGAGCGGCTCGCCGGCATGATCGCCAAGGCCACGGACGGTGCGGTCGACCCGGCCGAGGTGATGGCCGGGCGGGCCCGGCTGAGCGATCTCGGCGTCACCTCGCTCGCCTACCTGCGGCTGATCGACGCGGTGGAGGCCGAGTTCGGGGTGCAGCTCGAACCCACCACCCTGGACGGCCTCGACGAGCTGGTGGACTACGTACGGCTCCACGGCTGACCGCCCGGCATGGCTGAACCGGTCGACGCGCCGCTGACCTGGGGCCAGCAGGACATCTGGCGGGCCGTCCTCGCGGCCGAGCCGCAGGACCACTACTTGAACATCGGCCGTGTGTTCGACGCCCCCAGGAAGCGGCCCGTCACCGTGGAGCGCGCCGCCCAGGCCCTCGACCGGCTGGTCGCCAGGCACGAGTCCCTGCGCACCCGGCTCACCGGACCGCGCGACGCGCCGCTGCAGCGGATCTTCCATGAGGCGCGGCCCGCCTTCGAGGTGGCCGAGGGCGAGCCCGCCCGGCAGGTGTGCGACCGGCTGGCCGCCGTGCCGTTCCGGTACGGGGAGGAGTGGCCGCTGCGGGCGGCGTTCGTGACGGCGGGAGGACACGTACGCCAGGTCGTCCTGGTCCTCAGCCATCTCGCCGCCGACGGCCACGCGGCCGACCTCGTCGTCAAGGACTTCAGGCTGCTCATGCTGCGCGACTCCCTGCCGCCCCCGCAGGGCCCGACCCCCAGGGAGCTGGCCGCCCGGCAGGACTCTGCCGAGGGCCGGCGCCTGTCGCGCGAGACCATCGGCGCCTGGCTCGCCGAGCACGCCCGCCTGGACCCGGTCCCGCTGCCGTCCCACCCGCCCGGCCGGCCCCGGTTCGTGGAGGTCACCCTCCGCTCGCCCGTCCTCGACGCCGCCGCGCAGGACGTCGCCGCCCGCAACCGCGTCAGCTCCTCCACCGTGCTGCTGGCGGCCGCGATGCGGCTGGCCGGCGGGCTCACCGGGCAGCGGTTCCACGGGATGCGGGTGATCGTGAACAACCGGTTCGCGGCCGGCCGCCGCGACGTGGTGGGCACGATCTCGCAGGAGGCGCTCGTGGTGCTCGACCTCCGTACGGAGTCGTTCGACGCGCTGGTACGCCAGGCGTGGGATCGCGCGTTGCGCGCCTACCGGCTGGCCCAGTACGACCCGTGCGCGATGGCGGAGGCGGTCGGCGCCGCCGGGCCGGGGATCAGGTCGTTCGGCTGCTTCAACGACCAGCGGCTCGTGCAGGAGGACGGGGCGCCGCGCGCGTCCGTGCCAGGGGCGACGGAGGTGATCAGGACGGACACGATGGACCGCAACATCTGCGACTTCCGCGTGCACGCCGGCGGCGAACCCGGCCGGATGGAGGTGTCGTGCTACGCCGACACCGCGCTGCTGCCGCCGCCGGGCGCCGAGCGCTACCTGCTCGACCTGGAGAAGCTGGTGGTGGGGGAGGCCCGCTCATGAGCCTGTACGTCGCGGCGACCTCGTGCGCGCAGGGTGAGGAACTGCGTTTCCGCCTGCTCGACGAGGGCGGCGGACCGATCAGGGTGGAGGCCGTGCCGTCCGGGCGGACCGTCCTGGAGGGCACCGCCGGGCCGGGGCCGGGCTGGGCGCTGAAGGTCGGGGCAGACTGGCCCAGCTCGCTCTACCGAGCCGTCTACCACGAAACTTCAGCATATTTCGTCGTACGTAGTGCTGTGCCTGCTTCGCCCATCCTGGTGTCGATCCCGTTCCCCACCTGGGAGGCGTACAACCGGCCCGGCGTCCCCGGAGAGGGCCTCTACCAGTCGGAGCAGCCCGACCGCGCCGTCAAGGTCACCTTCGACCGGCCGGGAGCCGGGCCGCAGATCGAGGAGTGGGAGCTGGGCCTGCTCCGCTGGCTCGCGCCGGCCGGCTACACCGTCGACTACTGCTCGGGCCTCGACCTGCACGGTGACCCCGACCGCACCGACCCTGACCGCAGCGACCCCGGCCCTCGTGGGGGCCTCGGCCTGCTGAGCCGCTACCGGCTGCTGGTCGTCAACGGGCACGACGAGTACTGGTCGTGGGAGATGCGGGACGCGGCCGAGGAGTTCGCCCGCCGCGGCGGCAACATCGCCATCTTCTCCGGCAACACCTGCTGGTGGCAGGTCCGTTTCGAGGACGGCCTGCGCACCATGGTCTGCTACCGTGACGCCGTCGCCGACCCGATGGCCGCCACCGACCCGGGCCGCGTCACCGTCGAATGGCCCAGCGAGCCCGTCAACCGCCCGGAGAACATCCTGACCGGCCTGTCCTTCAGGAACGGCGCCGGCTGCTGGGTCGACTCGCGCGTCATGGCCGAGGAGTCCTACACCGCCCGCTTCGCCGGGCACTGGGTGTTCGAGGGTGCCGGGCTGGCCGACGGCGACACGTTCGGGCGGGGGGCGATCGGCTACGAGACGGACGCCGCCGACCTCGACTGGGTGGACGGCGTCCCCCGGGCGTCCGGCCGCGACGGCGCGCCACCGTCGCTCGTCGTGCTCGCCACCGCCGACCTCGCCCACTGGCGCCGCTACGGCAGGGCCGGGGCGGCCACCATGAGCGTGCACCGCCTCGGCGCGGGCACCGTCTTCAACGCGGGCACCATCAATTGGGGCAACACCCTGCACGACCCGGCGCTGGCCCGCATCACCCGCAACGTCCTCGACCGCCTTTCCCAACCCCCGCCCGGACCCACCTGGGAAC
>NZ_SMKP01000204.1:0-18686 GCF_004349015.1 Nonomuraea diastatica | reverse complement strand
GGTGAAGACGCTGATGCCGTGGGTGAGGGCGAGCTCGGCGAGCTGGGCGGGCGGGAGCTCCTCGCCGAGGTTGAGCAGGCGGCGGATGTCGCGGGGCGAGCGGCCGGCCTCCTCGGCGGCCTCGTCGATGACGGCGTTGCCATCGGCGATCTTGCCGGTGGTCTGGAGATGGGGGAGCGAGGGGAGCCAGCCGTCGGCCAGCCGGCCGGTGAGGCGGAGCATCCGGGGTTGGTACGCGCCGAGCCAGATGCCGATGTCGTGGGCCGGGCGCGGACCTCGCCGCAGTTCCTCGACCTGGTGACGCCGGCCGTCGAAGCGGATGGGGCCCGGGGCGTCGGTGTCCCAGGCCGCGCGGATGATCTGGATGCCCTCCTCCAGCGCGTCGACGGCCTGGCCGGGGGTCAGGCGGGGCGCGCCCATGGAGGCGATGGCGTCCCGGTGGCCGCCGGCGCCGAGGGCGAGCTCGAAGCGCCCGTGGCTGAGCAGGTCGAGGCTGGCGGCGGCCCGGGCGAGCATGGCCGGCGGGCGCAGCGGCAGCGGGTGCACGTTGCCGGCCAGGCGGATGGTGCCGGTGGCGGCGGCCACGTACGCGAGCAGCGTCCAGGAGTCGAGGAGGGCGGGCTGGTAGGGGTGGTCCTGGAAGGTGACCAGGTCGAGCCCGGCGCGCTCGGCCAGCTGGGCGGTGGCCACGACGGCGTCCGCGTGCTGGGCGTGCGGCACGATGTTGGCGCTGAAGAGCAGGTCGTGACCGTAGTCGGGCATGAGGCGGGCTCCCGGGACACTTGGTTGGGGTTGCGAACAGTTGGCTGTACGAAGCAAATTAGTTCGGATTGCCAACCATTGTCAATTAGACTCGTGCCGTGGTCATGACGAGACAGCCCGTGCTGCGGTTCACCGACGCGCTCGTGCGCCTGGCGCATCTGGTGCAGCAGGTGTTCGCCGAGGTCAGCAAGGAACACGACCTGACGCCGCAGCAGGCCCAGCTGCTGTGCCTGCTGGTGGACGGGCCCGTGGGAATGACAGACCTGACCCGCAGCCTCCATCTGGAGAAGTCGAGCCTGACTGGGCTAGTGGACCGGGCGGCCAGGCGCGGCCTGGTGGCGCGCACGCGCGACGCCCGCGACCGGCGGGCCTGCCGGATCGAGCTGAGCGGCGACGGCCGCCGGGTCGCGGTGCTCGCGCACGAGGAGGTCGCCCGGCGCCTGGAGGCGCTGGCGGCGGAGCTGCCGGAGGAGCACAAAGAACTGCTGGTCTCGGCCGTCGGCGGCATGGTGTCCGCACGCGGCCCTCAGGGCGGCGGCTCCGGCACGTGAACGGGCACGTCAGGTGAAGACCTCGGAGAGGAACGCCGTCAGGGCCGCGCTCACCTCCGCGGGCCGCTCCAGCGGGGCCAGGTGACCCGTGTCCGGCAGGTCGAGGCGGCGGGCCCCGGGGATGCCCGACGCGAGCAGGCCGGACACCTCCTGGATGCCGGGCACGTCCGACAGGCCGTTGACCACCAGGGTGGGCGCGGTGATCTCGGGCAGGCGGGTGGCCGCGGGCGGGTCGAGGTGGCGTTCGGCTGACCTGGGGCCGGTCCACGACCGTTCGAACACCAGCCGGCACATCTCCACCGCCGCCGCCCACACCTCGTCGGAGAGGGCATCACGGCCGCGGCCGGGGCCGGCGACCTGCCACAGCGTGTGAGCCTCGGCCATCGCGCGCACGTCGGCGGGGTCGACGTGGCCGGCGGCGCCGGCGCGGTAGCGGGCCAGCCGATCGGGCGGCACCGAGCTGTGCACGCGGTCGCGGGCCTGATCGAGCATCTCCTGCGGCCACCGGTGACCGGCCAGGCCCGAGCTGATCAGGGCGAGCGCGGCGACCCGCTCAGGGGCGGCGAGCGCGGCCTCCACGGCGTAAGCGCCGCCCATCGAGCAGCCGATCAGGGCCGCCCGCTCGATCTTCATGGCGTCCATGAGGGCGAGCAGGTCCTCGTAATGGCAGACCTCGCCCTCGGGGTCGCCGGACCGGCCGTAGCCGCGCCAGTCGTAGCGGATCACGCGGTGGCGCCGCGACAGCGCCGCGAACTGGTGGTCCCACATGCGCATGTCGGCCACCCCCGCGTGCGCCAGCACCACGGTGCCCGCCGGCTCCTCGGGGCCGGCTTCTTCGCAGGCGATCTCGACGCCGCCGATCGTCACCATGCCAGGGACGCTACCGCGGGACGGTTGGGGGAACGCGGACGTTCGCCGTGGGCGCAGCCGCGGAACGGCTCTGCAGGGGGAGGCCCATCCCCCTGGCGGGGGAGCACCGGCGGCGGCCCCGTCGGCAAAGTCGGTGCCATGAGAATCGTGATGGCGGGCATCGTATGGACGGGTCTGTACGTGGCGTCGAAGGTCGTCTACGCCCTGGAGGGCAAGCTGGGCTTCACCGGCGGGCCACGGGTTTCGCCGGACAGCTACCTCGCTTACGGGCCCGGCGAGGTGGCGCTGGCGCAGTGGGGCAACGTGGCGTCCGGGGTGGTGATCATGGCGATCCTGCTGGCGGGACGGATCCGGTTCACGCGGCGCCTGCCGTACCTGATGGTGCTCTGGGCGCACGGGCTCTTCACGGCGGTCGCCGCGGTGGGCGCGGTGGGGATGACGGGGGGAGCGCTGGTGACCGACCGCGGCGGAGCGGTCTTCGGCGCCTACTGCGCCGTGTGGGCGGTGCTGCTGTTCCTGGCCACGCGTGACGTACGCCGCGGGTACCACGCGCGGCGGCCGCTCGGCGGGCACCGGGCGAAAAGCGGTGGCCGCGTCCCGGCCCGCTGTCAGAAGATCGGAGACGTCCAGGAACGGTGACACCGGATGGAGAGGGGTCCGTATGCGCACCTGCATGGCCACCGCTGCCGCTTCAAGGCGAGGGCCCGTGACACCTCACTGACGGGGACCTGCTCATCGGACCGCCGCGCCGGCGGCGTGATGCGGCAGATCCCCCGCGGGCATAGGGCCGCCGGACCCACTCCGGCGCATGAGGCTCCTCGCCTGGAGCGGTCGCACGCGCACACGACCGTTCCCCTTCCTTCCGAGGAGCTCTTTTGCGTGCCCTCCCCTCCGCGCGTCTCGGCGCGGACTTCACCAGACTCTGGACCGCCTCCGCGGTCTCCAACATCGGCGACGGCATCACCACGGCCGCCGGGCCATTGCTCGTCGCCTCCCTCACGAACGACCCGGCGCTCGTCGCCGGCGCCGCCTTCGCCCAGCAACTGCCGTGGCTGCTCTTCGCGCTGATCAGCGGCGCGTACGCGGACCGGCTCGACCGGCGCAAGCTCATCGTCGCCGTCAACCTGCTGCGCGCCCTGGTGCTCGGCGCGCTGGCCGTCTCCGTGGCCACGGGCACGACCGGCATCCCCGTCATCTACCTGGCGTTCTTCCTGCTCGGCACGGGTGAGACGCTCGCCGACACGGCCACGGCGGCGATGGTGCCCGCCATCGTGGCGCCCGAGCGGCTCGCCGCCGCCAACGCCCGGCTGATGGCCACCTTCACCGTCGCCAACCAGTTCCTGGCCAAGCCCCTCGGCGCGGGGTTGTTCGCCGTCGCGGCGGCGTTGCCGTTCGGGGTGGACGCGGTGTCGTTCGCGGTCGCGGCCGCGCTGGTGGCCACCGTACGGCCGGTGCCCGCGCAGCCGCGGGACGACGACGGCGGGCTGCGCGCCGAGATCGCGGCCGGGCTGCGGTGGTTGTGGCGCCACCGCCTGATGCGCACGCTCGCGCTCAGCATGGGACTGGCCAACATCGTGTTCTGCGCGGCGTTCGCGGTCTTCGTGCTGTACGCGCGCCACCGGCTGCGGCTGGACGAGGTGGGCTACGGGCTGCTGCTCACCACGTTCGGCGTCGGCGGGCTGACCGGCACGGCGCTGGCGGTGCGGCTGCGGGCCAGGTTCGGGGCGACGGCCCTGCTGCGGGCCGGGCTGATGATCGAGGCCGGCACCCACGCCGCGCTGGCCGCCACGACCGTCCCGCTGGTCGCGGCCGCGGTGCTGGTCGTGTTCGGGATCCACACCATGGTGTGGGGCGTGGTCGCGACGACGCTGCGGCAGCAGGTCGTGCCCGCCCACTTGATGGGCCGGGTGATCGGGGCCGGCGCGCTGATCGACGTCGGGGGCGCGGCTCTCGGGTCGCTCCTGGGCGGGCTGCTGGCCCAGGCCACGACGATCACGGCGCCGTACTGGCTGGCCGCCGCCGTCATGGTGGCCATCGCCGCAGCCGCCTGGCGGCCGCTCGCCGAGGCGAGGACCCTGTGAGCGGGCCCGCACGCTCCGGCACACGAGTCCCGGCCGCGGTGTTCACCGTCGCCGGAGCGGTGATCCCGGTCGCGCTGTTCACCGTCGCCGGAGCGGTGATCGCGGTCGTGGCGTTCACGGTCGCCGGGGCGAGGGCGCGGTGAACGCGTCCGTGCTTCCCCGCGAGCTCAGAGCCGCGCTGGACCGGGAGCTCGCCCGTTACCCGGCGCACGACCTGGCGGACGCGGCGGCGCGGCTCACCGAGCGTTACCGCGCGGGCGCCGCCACCGGCGGCGTGCACCTGCGTGGCGAGGCCGACGTCGCCGCCTACGCCGCGGTTCGTATGCCCGCCACCTACGCCGCCACCGCCGCCGCCCTGCACCGGGCGGCGGTGCCGGGATTCCTGCCCCGCAGGCACCTCGACGCCGGCGGCGGCACCGGGGCGGCCATCTGGGCGGCGGCCACGACCTGGCCGTCCATCGAGGAGGTCACCGTCATCGAACGCGACCCGCACGCCATCGGCTGGGGCCGCCGCCTGGCCCGCGCCTCGCCGGCGCTGAGCGGAGCCACGTGGCGGCGGGCGTCCGTCCGGCCGGGTCTCGACCGGTCCGCGGCCGACCTGGTCACCATGACGTACGCCCTGGGCGAGCTCCCCCCGGAGGACCGCCCGCGGACCGTGCGCTGGCTGGCCGCGGACGCCACCATGGTGGTCGTCGTCGAGCCCCGCACGCCGGCCGGGTACGCCACCATCGCCACCGCCCGGGAGATCCTGGCCGGACGCGGCATGACCATCGTCGCCCCCTGCCCCCACGACGGTCCCTGCCCGATCCGGCGGGGCGAGGACTGGTGCCACTTCTCCGTCCGGTTGCCGAGGAGCGCGCTGCACCGCAAGGTCAAGGCGGGCACCCTCGGCTTCGAGGACGAGAGGTTCTCCTACGTGGCCGCCACGACATCGAGGTGGCCGCGGGCCGGCGCCAGGGTCCTGCGCCATCCGCGCAGGCGCAAGGGCATGGTGTCCCTGCGGGTGTGCGCGGACGAGGACGCGGTCCGCGACGTGACCGTGTCCAGACGGCAGGGCGGGCTCTACCGGCTGGCCAGGGACACCGGCTGGGGCGACGCCTGGCCGCGTACCGGTGAGGACGGAGGTGAGCCGCGCTAGGAGGCGGGGGAGCGGCGGGGCGGGAACCGCCGTTCCCCCGCCGCCCCCGCCCGCGCGTGACCGGCATCTACGCCGTCACCAACTCTGACAAGCTGGAGCGGATCGCCGACGGAAATCAGGAAAGATCCGATACCGGCCGTCCGGGCACGCCATCCTGGGAGGGTGCAGACGACTGACCTCCTTCACGCCTTTTACGCCCGGCGCCTGCGCCGGCAGGTCATGACCGGCCCGCTGCCCGGCCACGTCGGCCTGATCATGGACGGCAACCGGCGCTGGGCCAGGCAGAAGGGCCTGGCACATCCGGGCCTCGGCCACAAAGCCGGCGCCGAGCACATCGCCGACGTGCTGTCATGGTGCGAGGGGCTGGGCATCAAGCACCTGACCGTGTTCCTCTGCTCGACGGAGAACCTCCAGCGCCGCGGCGACGAGGAGGTGGCGTCGCTGCTGGGCGTGATCGAGCGCATGGTCGCCGACCGGCTCGACCGGCCCGACGCCCGCTGGCAGGTCCACGTCGCCGGGATGCTCGACATGCTGCCCGACACCACGGCCCGCGCGCTCAAGAGCGCCGTCGAGGCGACCCGCACGTGCGCCACCGGCTTCCACCTCACCCTGGCCATCGGGTACGGCGGCCGCCAGGAGGTCATCGACGCCCTGCGCGAGCTGCTGTACGAGCGGGCCGAGTCGGGGCAGTCCATGGTGGAGCTGGCCTCGACGCTGACCGTGGACGACATCGCCCCGCACCTGTACACCGCCGGGCAGCCCGACCCCGACCTCGTGATCCGCACCAGCGGCGAGCAGCGTATGTCGAACTTCCTGCTCTGGCAGTCGGCCTACTCCGAGCTGTACTTCTGCGAGGCGTACTGGCCCGCCTTCCGCGAGATCGACTTCCTGCGCGCGCTGCGGAGCTTCGCGGCGCGGCAACGGCGTTACGGCGGATAAACCGGTTGCCCGGCACGCGCGGGAATGCTGAGGTGTCCGGATGGATCGCGATGACGTGCTGGCCCTGTTCGACCGGCAACTGCGGAGAGAGGCCCGCCCCGACGGGCCGGGAACGCGGGTCGAGCGGGCGGGTGGCGTGGTGCGTCAGGCCGGCCCCGCGCACGGCTGGAACGGCGTGTTGTGGTCCGGCCTCGACGAGGGCGGCGCGGACGCGGCGATCGCCGGGCAGGTGCGGCACTTCGGGTCGCTGGGGTTGCCGTTCGAATGGAAGCTGTACGCTCACGACCACCCCGCCGACCTCGGCGACCGGCTGCTGGCGGCCGGGTTCACCGCCCAGCCCGAGGAGACGGTCATGGTGGCCGAGGCCGCCGCGATCGCGGCCGGGCCGCCCGCCACGCCGGAGGGCGTCCGCCTGGTCCCGGTGACCGGCGTGGACGGCGTGGAGCTCATGGCCGGCGTGCACGGGCGCGCGTTCGGCCTCGTCGAGGAGCGCCACGGCGACCACCTCAGGCGGCATCTCCTCGACCGGCTCGCGGCCGGCACACTCCACGCCGTGCTCGCCCTGGCCGGCGACGTGCCTGTCAGCGCGGCCCGGATGGACCTGTACCCCGGCACCGGCTTCGCCGGCCTGTGGGGCGGCGGCACCGTGCCCGGATGGCGCGGGCGGGGCGTCTACCGCGCGCTGGTCGCCTGGCGGGCCCGCGAGGCGGTCGCGCGCGGCCACTCCTACCTGCAGGTGGACGCGTCCAGCCAGAGCCGGCCCATCCTGGAGAGGCTCGGGTTCGTGCCGCTCACCACGACGACGCCGTACACACATCCCTGAGTAAGGTGGGTGGGCCGCACCCCGACACCCGTGAGGAGACCAGCACGTTGCCCGGAACGAACCCGCGCGAGCTCGGCCTGCTGGCCGACTGCGAGAGCTGCTTCGGGCTGTGCTGCGTGGCGCTGCCGTTCTCGGCCTCGGCCGACTTCGCCGCCGACAAGGACGCCGGGCAGCCCTGCCACCATCTGCGCGACGACTTCCGCTGCTCCATCCACGATCGGCTCAGGCAGAGCGGCTTCGCCGGGTGCACGGTCTTCGACTGCTTCGGGGCGGGGCAGAAGGTCTCGCAGGTCACGTTCGAGGGCACGAGCTGGCGGGAGGCGCCGGGCACGGCCCGGCGGATGTACTCCGTGTTCCCGGTCGTGCGGCAGCTGCACGAGCTGCTGTGGTATCTGGCGGAGGCGCTGGCGCTCGACGCCGCCCGGCCGGTGCACGCGGAGCTGGCCGAGGCCATCGCCGCGACCGAGCGCCTCACTCTGCGAAGCGCCGGTGAGCTGGAGAAGATCGACGTGGAGGCGGAGCGGGTGCGCGTCAACACGCTGCTGCTGCGGGTCAGCGAGCTGGTCAGGGCGGGGCGTGCCGGCAAGGATCACCGAGGAGCCGACCTGATCGGGGCCCGCCTGAGTGGCGCAGACCTGCGCGCGGCCAGCCTGCGTGGGGCGTACTTGATCGGGGCCGACCTGAGGGGAGCCGACCTGCGCCAGGCCGACCTCATCGGGGCCGATCTGCGCGGAGCCGACCTGTCGGGAGCCGACCTCGACGGCGCCCTCTTCCTCACCCAGCCCCAGCTCGACTCCGCCAGGGGTGACCGGGAGACCCGCCTTCCCGCCGCGCTCACCCGCCCGGCGCACTGGTCCGCCCCGCAGCGGCCGTCCCGGCCTCGCGCCGGGGGTGGACGAAGATCGCGCGGCGCCGGCCGCCGCCGCTGAACACCGCCGCTGAACCGGCGCGCCCCGCTCACGCGCGCCCGGTCGGTCGTCGGCACCCGCGGTCGCGCTGACGCGCCCGGCCCGTCACGCCCGGCAGGCGGCCCGCCGGCGCTCAGGTGGGGCCAGTCGTGTCGCCGAGGGATTCCAGCAGGGCGCGCAGCGTGTCGGCGAGGTCGTCGCGCCGCTCCTTCGGCAGCGCGGCGAGCACACGCTGCTCAGTCTCGATGTGGTGCGGCAGCACCTCGTCGATCAACGCGTGCCCCTCGTCCGTGAGGGTCACGTGGCTCCTCCTGGCGATCACCAGGCACCTGCCGAAGGGGATCTGGTGGTGGCGCTCGCTGGTGCTGGGGGCGCTGAACATCGGGGTGTTCTTCGCGCTGCTGTTCGTGGGCGCCTACCGGCTGCCCGGCGGGGTGGCCGCGACCGTCGGGGCCGTCCAGCCCGTTGTTCGTCGCGCTGCTGTCGGCCGGGCTGCTCGCCGAACGCCTGTCCCTGCGCACCGCGCTGGCGGGCGTGGCGGGGGTCGGCCTGCTCGTGCTGCGCGCCGACGCGCGCCTTGACGCGCTCGGCGTCGCCGCGGCCCTCGGCGGCGCCGCCGTCATGGCCACCGGAGTCGTGCTGAGCAAGCGGTGGCGGTCGCCCGCGCCGCTGCTGGCCACCACCGGCTGGCAACTCGTCGCCGGCGGCCTGCTGCTGCTTCCCGTGGCCCTGCTCGTCGAAGGGCCGCCGCCGGCCGTGCTCACGACCGCCAACCTCGCCGGGTGCGCCTATCTCGCCGTCATCGGCTCCGCCTTCGCCTACGCCCTGTGGTTCTGGGGCCTGGGACGGTTGTCGGCGACCGAGGTGACGTTCCTCGGCCTGCTCAGCCCCGTGGTCGCCACCGCGCTCGGCTGGCTGGTGCTCGGCCAGCGTCTCACCGCCGTCCAGGCGTTCGGCGCGGTCGTCGTCCTGGCCGCGCTCGTCGCCGCCCAGCGCCACCCGTCCCGCGCCCGGCCACGAGGACGACCTGGTGGCCACCGCCGAGTCCCTGCTGGCCGGGGTCTCGGCCACCGGTGTGCGGCTGCTGCTCGTCGGCGGCGCGGCCGGGCTGACCGTGCCCGGCACCGGAGGGCTCACCGTCGTCGACGCCCCGGACTTCCCGCCGTCCGCGCGGCCCATCGCGCTGGCCTGCGACGCCCAGCTCGCCACCTGCCGTGCGGCGTCGCGCGCCGACTGGACCTACCTCAGCCCGCCGGCGCTGCTGAAGCCGGGCGAGCGCACCGGCCGCTACCGGCTCGGTGCCGACGAGCTGCTGGTCGACGCGGCCGGCCGGTCGGTGATCTCCCTGGAGGACCTCGCCGTGGCGCTCCTCGACGAGGCCGAGCGCCCCCGGCATCGCCGGTGCAGGTTCACGGTGGCGTACTGACGCCGTGGCCTTGTGGCGGGCCGCCGTTAGAGTCGTGGACCACGCCCCCCGATCGCGCTGAGGAGAGCCGCATGACCATCGCCGCGTACACCGTGACCGACCCTATCGCCGAGCACGGCGAGGGGCCCGTGTGGTCCAGCCGCTGGGGCGGGCTGCGCTGGGTCGACATGCTCGCCGGTGACGTGCTCGCGCTGGACGCCGACGGAGGAGTGCGCCGCCGGCACGCCGGGGCGCTCGCCGCCGTCGTGCGGCCCCGCGTCTCCGGGGGCTACGTGGTCGCGGCGGAGCGCGAGCTGCTCCTGTCCGACTCCGACGACCTCGACGCCCCGCTGCGTTCCCTGGGCGAGGCGTGGACCGACCCCGCCATCCGGATGAACGAGGGCGGCTGCGACCCCGACGGCCGCTTCTACATCGGCAGCATGGCCTACGACGCCACCCCGGGGCGCGGCTCGTTCTACGTGGCCGGGCCGGGCGGGGAGCTGCGCGTGGTGCTGCCCGAGGTGACGATCTCCAACGGGTTCGACTTCAGTCCCGACGGGAGCCTGGCCTACTACGCCGACACCGGGACCGGCCGCGTGGACGTGCTCGACTACACCACGGACGGCGGATTGAGCGGGCGGCGGCCGTTCGCCGTCATCGACCCGGCCCAGGGCGCGCCCGACGGGCTGACCGTGGACGCCGAGGGCGGGGTGTGGGTGGCGCTCTGGCAGGGCGGAGCCGTGCACAGGTATGACGCGGGCGGCCGGCTCGACGCGGTCATCACCCTGCCCGTACGCAAGGTCACGGCGGTGGCGTTCGGCGGCGACGGCCTCGACCGGCTGTTCATCACGACCTCCGCGCTCGACGTCGACCGGGGTGAGCAGCCCGCCGCGGGCGCCCTCTTCGCCGCCGACCCCGGTGTGCGCGGCCGCCCGGTCCTGCCCACCGTCCTCTGATCCTCCGGCTTGCGTACCGTCCCTCTCTAGGCTAAAAGCTAGGAAGCACGGGTCAACGGAGGAGAGGTGGCCCATGGCGCGTGCCGGACTGACCGCTGACCGGGTGACGGAGGCGGCGGCCGACCTGGCCGACGTGGTCGGGTTCGACCACATCACGCTGGCCGCGCTGGCGCGCGGCTTCGGCGTCGCCGACGCGAGCCTCTACTCCCACGTCAAGAACATGCGCGACCTGCGCACCCGCGTGGCGGTGCGCGCCGCGGTCGAGCTCGCCGACCGCCTCGCGACGGCCACGGCGGGCCGAGCGGGCAGGGAGTCGCTGGCCGGGTTCGCCAACGCGTGGCGCGACTTCGCGCGCGAGTTCCCCGGCCGTTACCAGGCCACCCAGATGGCCCTGGACCCCGAGGCCGTCGCCGGCTCCGCGGGCCACCAGCGGATCATGGCCATCACGTACGCCCACCTGAGCGCGTACGGGCTGCCGGAGCCCGACCTGACCGACGCCATCCGCCTGTTGCGCAGCACATACCAGGGGTTCTTCGCCATCGAGGCGAGCAGCGGGTTCGGCCATCCGCGCGACCTCCAGGCCTCATGGTCGAAGATCCTCGACGCGCTCGACAGCGCGCTCACCCACTGGCAGGTGTCCTCGTGAGGGGACCTCTCGGCCGCCGGGCGGCGCCTGCATGTGCGCCGACCCGGACTGTTCGCTCTACGTACGCGACAGGAAGCGCACCGAGCTCGGCACCCGGTTCGAGTCGCTGACGGCCGGGGGGCGCATCGCGCGGGACGGCGCCGACCTGGACGCCTTCCTCGCCGAGGTGCTGGACGGCAGCATGTCGTGACGTTGGCGGGGGCGGCGTCCAGCTCTCGCCGGCGGACGGGAAGGGCCGCCCGCGGCCTCGGCCGGCTTCCCATCGCGGCCACCGTCGCCACATGAGCGGGCGGTGCGCGGTGAGGCGCCGGCGTGAACGTCGCCCATGGCTTGGACCGCACGTTCGTGCCCTCCGGTTCCCTCGGCGAACGAGTTTCCCTCACGTTGCCGCGCGCCCTCTCATCAAGATACCGTCACCATCCAGATGTTGTCATCATGTGAATGGACGTGGAGTGGCGATGACCGAAGTCCCCCAGATCGACCTGACCGATCCCGCGGTGCTGGGAAACCCGCTCACCGCGTTCTCCCCGGTACGCGAGGAGTCGCCCGTGGTGCGGCTGGCCGCGCCCGGGTTCGGCCCGTTCCGGGCCGTGACGCGGCACGCGGAGGCCAGGGCGATGCTCAGCGACCCGCGCCTGGGGACCAGCGCGGACAGTTACCTGCAGTTCGACGTGCCCGAGCACTGCCGGCCGTACATGCGGACCATGTCCGTGCTGAACGGCGCCGAGCACTCCCGGCTGCGCCGGCTGGTCGCGCCCGCGTTCACGCCGCGCAAGGCCGCCGCGTTCGGGCCGCGCATGGAGCGGATCGCCGGCCGCCTCCTCGACGAGCTGGCCGGGCACGCCGCGAAGGCCGAGGACGGCGCCGCCGACCTGCTGGCGCACTTCGCGCGGCCTCTGCCGATCGAGGTGATCTGCGAGCTGGTCGGGATCCCCGCCGCCGACCGCCCCCGCTGGCGTGAGTACGGCGCCGCCGTCGCCGCCGGGCACGGCCAGGGCCTGCGGGACGCCATCCCGGGCATCATGGAGGGCGCCACGGCGGCCGTCGCCCGGGGCATCGCCGAGCCCGGCGACGACCTGGTCTCCGACCTCGCCCGCGTCATGGAGGAGGACGGCGACCGGCTCAGCGAGGTCGAGCTGGCCACCATGGTCTGGCAGCTGGTCCTGGCCGGCCAGACGCCTGCCAACCTCATCGCCAACGCCGTGGTCACCCTGCTCGGCCACCCCGAGCAGCTCGCCGCCCTGCGCGCCGAGCCGGACCTCATGCCGCGCGCCGTCGAAGAGCTGATGCGCTGGTGCGGCCCGCAGCTGCTGACGATCCCGCGCTTTCCCACCGAGGACGTCGAGATCGGCGGCGTGCTCATCCCCAAGGGAGAGCCCGTCACCGCCGCGATCGCCGCCGTCAACCGGGACCCGCGCGTGTTCGACGATCCCGGCACGTTCGACATCCGGCGGGAGCCGTCCGGTCACCTCGGGTTCGCGCGCGGCCCGCACTTCTGCATCGGCGCCTCGCTGGCCCGGGTGCAGACGGGCGCCGCGCTCGGCGCGCTGCTGCGCAGCTTCCCCGACCTGGCGCTCGCCGGCGACGCCGCGTACACCCCGGATCCGGGGACGCTGCGTCTGGCGTCCCTGCCCGTGACGCTGCGCCCGAACGGCTGACGCGCCCGATGACCCGCACGGGCGGGCGCGACAACCCGCCAGTACGTGATCGGCCAGGAACCGGCCAAGAAGGCGCTCGCGGTCGCGGTGTGCAACCACGACGCACGCCTGCGCGCCCGCCGGGGCGGAGCCCGTCGAGCTCGGCAAGTCCGACGTGCTGCCGGCCGGCCTCACTGGCAGCGGTAGGAGGTACGTGGTGCGCACGCGCGCGCGAATGCTCGACGTACCCTCCGCGATCGTCGACGCCACCGCGCTCACCGAGGCCGGCCACGTCGGAGAAGACGTCGAGAACGTGCTGTACGACGTGCCGAGCCGGGACGACGTGGCCCGCGTGGTCACCCGCGACACGGTGCTCGCCAACGTCAGCCCGGCCCTCGTGCCGTGCGCCCACCACGGCGGCGAACGGCGCGAGAAGTCTGGCTAATCCCGGTTCAGGCCTGTGCGGGCGGGTTGTCCGCGCCGTCGAAGATGCGGCAGATCATCACCGTGGGCGGCCCGGCGGTCTCAGCGTACGGCTCGCTGTCGTCGCGCGGCTCGTAGCCGAGCTTCCTGGCCGAGGCGAGGTCCCAGTGCCGCCGGGTGTTGGCGGACATGCCGAAGTGCACGCTCCACCCGGGGCCGGCCGTCAGCGCCGCCAGCAGCAGCGCGCCCACGTCGCGGCCGGACAACCACATGCCCAGGTACCTCGCCTCGTCCAGCGGGTAGCCGGTCGAGCCGAGCCGCAGGCAGACCACGGAAGCGCCGGTCAGCTCCGCGTGCAGCCGGCCGAGGTTCTCCGTGATGACCTTGCTGAGCCCGTACGCGCAACAGGGCCGCGGTTCCCACGCCGGGTCCACCGGACGGTGCTCCGGCCGGTTGTACTCGCCCATGGCGTGCACCGTGCTGGCCAGCACCACCCGCGGCACGCCCTGTCCGGCGGCGGCGTCGAGTACGCGGCGGGTGAGCGCCACGTTGGCGCGGTAGACCTCCTCCCACTTCGCGTGCGGCCTGGGGTCGCCCGCGAGGTGGACCAGCCCGGACGCCCCGGCCAGTGCCCGCTCGGCCACCCCTGGCTCGGCCAGGTCGGCCACCATGGACTCCTCGCCGGGCAGGGGCGTCCCGGCCACCCGGTCGACGACACGCAACCGGTGCTCCGCCAGCAGCGCGGACCGCACCAGGCCGCCCACACGCCCGAAGCCACCAGTGATCACTACAGGTCCCATGCCGTGTCCTTGTTCCGCTCCCCATCTCGAATCTAGGCCGATGATCGGGGGACGGACAGGACCTTTGCGACAGGGATCTGCTAGCGTGACCATCCCCGAACGGACCGGCCAGGGAGGTGAGACCCATTACCGCTGTGACAGGCTGGGTGCTCCCCTTCTCGGCCAGGCGGACCACCGGGATCAGGTGACCGCGGGAGCGCCCATCGGCATCCCGGAAGGCTTCCATGTCTGTGTTCTCGTCACCCGTCCAGACCGCTGAGATCGTCACGAGGCTGCGCGCCGCAGGCTGCGTGTTCGCCGAGGACGAGGCGGAATTGCTCGTCTCCACCGCGTCCACCCCCGAGGCACTGGCCGCCATGGTCGCCAGGAGGGTCGCCGGCGTGCCGCTCGAACACGTGCTGGGCTGGGCGGAGTTCTGCGGCCTGCGCGTCGTCGTCGAGCCGGGGGTGTTCGTGCCCCGGCCGCGCACGGAGTTCCTCGTCCGCCGGGCCGTCGCACTGGCCTGCGCGGCCGGCGGCTCTCCCGTGGTCCTCGACCTGTGCTGCGGCACGGGCGCGATGGGGGCGGCACTGATCGCCGGGCTCGGCGGCACCGGAGGAGACGGCGCCGAGGGGAGCGGTGCTGGGGAAGGTGGCGCCAGGGGAGGCGGCGTCGGGCGGAACGGTGCTGGGGAAGGTGGCATCGGAGGAGACGGCGCTCAAGGAGGCAGGGCGGAGCTGCACGCCGCCGACCTCGACCCGGTCGCCGTGCGCTGTGCCCGGCGCAACCTCCCGGGCGCGCACGTCTACGAGGGCGACCTGTTCGAGCCGCTGCCCTCCTCGCTGCGCGGCCGGGTCGGCCTCCTCATCGTCAGCCCGCCGTACGTGCCGTCGGGGTCGATCGGCCTGCTGCCGTCCGAGGCCCGGCTGCACGAGCCTCTGATGGCGCTAGACGGAGGCGGCGACGGGCTGGACGTCGCCCGGCGGGTGATCGCCGAGGCGCCGCAGTGGCTCGCGCCGGGCGGCCACCTGCTGATCGAGACCAGCGAACGCCAGGCGGAGGCCACCGCCGCGGCCGTGGCAGGCGCCGGGCTGCGCGCCCGCGCCGAGCGCTCGGAGGAACTGGACGCCACCGCCGTCATCGGCACCCGCTCCTAACGACCGGCGACAGCGACCTGTGTAGCGACCAGCGACCAACGACAGCGACCGTGACCCGGGGATCGTGAGCGGGCAACCGTGACGGGGGACCGTGACCGTGACCGTGACAGGGGATCGTGACCGGGACCGGGAGCGGGGCCGATGACCGTGACCGTGGATCGTGACGTGGACCAGGACCGGGACCGGGGGCCGGTGATCGTGACCGGCGGTGGCATGGTCGGCGGCGTGGGAGGGTGGTGCGCCTGCCGGTCGGGGCGTGGATGGGCTTGGTGAGGAGCGACGCCAACGGGTCGGTGACCGCCGTCTCGAGCGCCGTTCTGCCGGATGGCGGGCTGCAGGCACAGATCGTGGTGCCCGGGCCCGCACAGGGAATCGGTCGCGCGGCCGGGGCCGGGGCCGGCGCGGGGGTGGAGGTGGACGGCGACGCCGGCGTGCTGGACGCCCCGGCTGTGGCGCCCCGCGACGGCACCCGGCATCTCATCACGCTTTCCGATATTTCCTAATTCACAAGAAAAGTCGGGACGCGGGCGCTGGAAAGAGGGGATTCCCTATTTTCTGGTGCGACGTGCAAGTTTGGCGTCCGTGGACTTCTCTGGTGATCCGCGATTTCATGTCCTGCGTCGATTTCGCTCGACGGCCGATGGAATCACGGGGGATCATATGGGTCGTTCGCGGAAACTAATGGAAATAACCATCGCGTTCGCGATGGTGGTGAGCGCCGCACCGCCTGCGGCAGCCGGGAGCGCGCCGCCGGAGTCCGTCCGGATCACGCGCTTCCTGGGCGAGCAGCGGGTGCCGCATCTGATGCAGTTCGCGGGAACCACCGTGGGCGGTCTGTCCGGCATCGACCGCGACCCCCGCACCGACACGTGGTATTTCGTCTCCGACGACCGCTGGCGCTACAACCCCGCCCGCTTCTACACCGGGCGGCTCGACATCGACCGCCGGTCGGGGGCGTTCCACGGGGTTCGCCTGACGGGGGTCACGACGATGCTCCGGGCCGATGGGACACCATATCCGGCCTACGGCAGGCCGGCGTCGGCCGATCCGGAATCCATCAGGTACGACCGGTGGAGCCGGCGGCTGCTCTGGGGAGACGAAGGGGACCGACCGGACACTCGAAATCCCGATATTCCGGTTTCGTCCCCGGCGGTGCGCTCGATGGACCTCCGAGGCCGCCACACGAGCGCTCTGCCACTGCCGGGCAACCTGCAACTCACGACCACGGAGACCGGGCCGCGGCGCAATTCCGGTTTCGAAGGCCTGGCCGTATCCAGGCGTACGATCACCGCCGTGACCGAAGGCCCGCGCTACGAGGACGGGCAGCCGCCGACGGCCGAGCGCGGCGCGCCCGCGCGGCTGACCGTGTGGAGCCGCCAGGGCACCCTGAGAGGGCAGTACGTCTACCCGCTCGACCCGCTGCCCGCCGCGCCCGTCCCGGCCACGGGGCAGTCGGACACCGGCGTGTCCGAGCTGCTGCCCGTCGACGAGTCCCGCTACCTGGCGCTGGAGCGCTCCTGGGTCGAGGGCACCGGCTACCGCGCGAAGCTCTACGAGATCGACCTGCGCGGCGCCACCAACGTGCTGAACACCGCCGCACTGGCGAGCGGGGGCCCATACCGCGCGGTGACCAAGCGCCTGGTCTTCGACCTCGGCACCTTCCGGCCCCCGGTGCAGAACTGGGAGAGCCTGGCCTGGGGGCCGCGCCTGACCGGCGGCGAGTGCACGCTCGTGATCGGCTCCGACGACAACTTCGACGAGCGCGAGTCGACCAACTTCCTGGTGTTCGGCGCGACAGGCTGCCGCTGACCCACGCGAGGCCGGCGCGTCCCGCCGACCGCCCTGGTCCGCACGGCTGAGCCGCCCTCTGAGCGTGGGAGGGGCGGCTCAGCCATCCGGGACGGCGACCGTGTGGCGCCAAGACCGGGCGCCAAGACCGGGCGTGAGTCTGGGAATCGAGTCCGGAATCCAGACCGGGTGCCAAGATCGGGTATGAGTTCGGGAATCGAGTCCGGAATCCAGAGCGGGCGCCAAGACCGGGCACGAGTCCCGGCGCCAAGACCGGGAACCGAGACCGGGAACCAAAGCTGAGGCGTCTGGACCGGGTACCGAGAGCGCACTCATGAACCGTCGTGCCCGTGGCACGATCGCGGACCATGAGCTGGTCCGTGCTCAGCCCGCCGCGGGAGGCTGCCGAGGTGGATGACCTCCTGCTCCGGGGTAGCTGTGCGGGACAGGGACAGGGACAGGCCCGACGGGAGGGCGGCGATGAGCGGACCGATCGTGGTCGGGATCGACGGGGCGGACCGGGCCTGGACCGCGCTGACGTGGGCCGCGGACGACGCCGCGCGGCGCGGGCGGTCGCTGCGGATCGTGCACGTACGCGAGCCGTGGCAGCCCGAGCGGCCGCTGGCGGGCACGCGCCTGACACTGAGCGAGCGCTGCGAGGCGCTGCTGTCGGACGCCGTCGAGAGGGTACGCGCCGTAGCACCCGAGGTGGAGACGACGGCCGTGCTGATCACCGGCGCGGTGGTCGAGCGGCTGCGCGCCGAGGGCGCCGACGCCGACAGCCTGCTGCTGGGCAGCAGGGGACGGGGCGCGATCTCCGGGCTGATGCTGGGCTCCACCGGGTTCGCGCTGGCCGGGCACGTACGCTGCCCCGTGGTGATCGTGCACGAGCCGCCTGAGCCGGAACGCGGCGAGGTCGTGGTGGGGTACGACGGCTCCGCGGACGCGGACGCGGCCCTGGCGTACGCGCTGGAGCAGGCGAACGCGCGGGGCGCGCGGGTCCGGGTCGTGTACGGCCGCCAGGTGTCCGTGCTGGCGCCCCACCCCGTGGGGTACGGGCCGCTGCCGGGGGCCGGGTTCGGCCAGGAACTGACGGCGGCGATGGCGCCGTGGCGGGAGACGTACCCGGACGTGCCGATCGAGGACTCCTTCGTCGACCGGCACCCGGTTCCTGCGCTGGTGCGCGCCTCCAGCGGCGCCGACCTGGCGGTGGTCGGGTCGCGCGGGTTGAGCAGGCTCACCGCGACGGTGCTCGGCACGGTGAGCCACGGCGTGCTCCAGCGGGCCCACTGCCCGGTCGCCGTCGTGCGCGCCCCCTGGCGTCCGTCGTCATGACCCCCCGATCGTCGTGGTGCCTGACCGTGGTGGCGCCTGACCGTGATGGTGCTCGAATGGGGTGGCCTGAACCTTGTGGCGCCCGGCGGGCAGGCCCGCCAAAGAGAACCTGGTGCGAACGGGCGGCTTCGTGACCGCCGCCGTGGCTACATGCCGTGGATGCGGCGGCCGGTGATCTGCTGCGGGGTGATGCGGACGTAGAGCAGCCGCTCGCCGCCCGCCCACGGGATGACACCGGAGCCTGCCGCGTCCGCCATCTCCTCGGCCGGCACGTGATGGGCGGGCCCCTGCACCAGGACGCTCCAGCCCTCGCGGTTGACCTCGTCGATCCGGTCGATCTGGAAGGCGATCACGATGTCGACCCCCTTCACGCCGCTGCGCAGGTCCTCGTCCATGGCGCCGCCGGCCGCGGTGCGGAAGACGATGTCGCCGTTGTGCAGCTTGTAGTTGACGGGCAGCACGGTCGGCCCGTGCGAGCCGCTGAACGC
>NZ_SMKP01000203.1:0-18821 GCF_004349015.1 Nonomuraea diastatica | reverse complement strand
AGGTGGGGGCGCGGGCGGCGGCCGTACCCGCGCTTGCCACGTTGGTGAGCACGCTGGCCCTGGCCCGCTATGGCACCCCTGACCAGCAGCGTCGCGTCACCCGGGCCACCGTCGCGCTCCGCGAGCCCGGCCGCGCCCTGACCGATCCGCCCGTGACGGGTGCGTCCGGTGCGGGTGATGGCGGGTGGGTGCTGTCGGGGCGGAAGGTGTCGGTGCCTCATCCCGGTGTGGCGGTGCTGGTCGCCGCCGACGAGGGGTTGTTCCTGGTCGAGGGGCTGCCCGATGGGGTGTTCGGCGCGGCGGTGCGCGGGGTGGAGGCGACCCCCGAGTTCGCCTCCACCGGCGAGCCCGTGGCCACCCTCGTGCTCGACCGGACCGCGGCCGAGCGGGTGGGCGGGCCCGAGGCGGTGGACGGGACCAGGCGGCTGTTCATGGCCGCCGTCGCCGCCCAGGCCGCCGGCGTCCTGGCGGGCGCGCTGGAGCTGACCACGTCGTACATCAGAACGCGCCGGCAGTTCGGCCGGGCGCTGGCCGAGTTCCAGGCGGTGACCATGCAGATCGCCGACGTCTACATCGCGGGCAGAGCGCTCGACGTGGCCGTGTGGTCGGCGGCGTGGCGGCTGGGGGAAGGGATGCCGGCCGACCAGGACCTGGCGCTGGCCGCGTACCACGTCGGCGAGGCCGTCAAGGCGCTGCACACCTGCCAGCACCTGCACGGCGGGCTCGGCCTCGACGTGACCTACCCGCTGCACCGCTACTTCGCGCAGGCCAAGCACCTGTCCCACCTGCTCGGCGGCGCCGACGCCCAGCTCGACCTGATCGGAGCGCTCGTCTGATGCTGATCGACCTCACTCCTGACCAGCGCGCGCTCCGGGACGAGCTGCGCGAGTACTTCCAGGGCTGCCTGACCGCCGAGGACCGCAGGAAGATCGCCGAAGACCCGTTCGGTGGGACGTACATGGAGCACTGCCGCAGCCTCGGCCGCGACGGCAAGCTCGGCCTGGGCTGGCCCAAGGAGTACGGCGGTGGCGGCTACGGCCCCCTGGAGCAGCAGATCTTCGCCAACGAGATCGCGCGGGCGGGCGTCCCGTACCCGATCATCACGGTGCAGACCGTCGGGCCCACGCTCATGCAGTACGGGACGCGGGAGCAGAAGGACTTCTTCCTGCCGCGCATCCTCGCCGGCGAGTGCCACTTCGCCATCGGTTACAGCGAGCCGGAGGCGGGCACCGACCTGGCCTCCCTGCGGACCACGGCGGTGCTCGACGGCGACCACTACGTCGTCAACGGGCAGAAGATCTTCACCAGCGGCGCGCACTACGCGCAGTACATCTGGCTCGCGGCCCGTACGAACCCGGAGGCCAAGAAGCACAAGGGCATCACCATGATGATCGCCGCCACGGACGACCCCGGCTTCTCGTGGACCCCGATCGTCACCATGGACGGCCGCCACCACACCAACGCCACCTACTACTCCGACGTGCGCGTCCCTGTGGACATGGTGGTCGGCGAGGTGGACCGCGGCTGGGACCTGATCGTCAACCAGCTCAACCACGAACGGGTCACCCTGGGTCCCGCGGGGAACCTCGGCCAGACCTACGACCGTTTCCTCGCCTGGGCCCGCCGTACGGGCCTGGCGGATCATCAGGACGTGCGGCGCGCGCTGGCCGGGGTGTGGGCGGCCTTCCGCACCAACGAGCTGCTCAACTGGCAGGTCGCGGCGAACATGGACCTCGGCTGGCTGGGGGCGCCCGACGCGTCGGCCACCAAGATCTACGGCTCGGAGCGGATGCAGGAGGCCGGCAGGATCGTCGGCGACACCCTCGCCAGGTACGGCGACCCGTCTGACCCGGAGACGGCCGAGCTGCTCGAACGCGTGGACCATGGGGTCAAGGGCGCGGTGGTGCTGACGTTCGGCGGCGGGGTGAACGAGGTGCAGCGGGAGCTGATCGCCATGCTCGGCCTGGGCCTGCCGAGGCCTCCGCGATGACCGACGACGAGCTGCACGAGCTCGCGGGCAAGCAGGCGGCGCTGGGCGAGGTGCGCGGTGCCTCGGCCCCCGACCCCGTGAACGAGCCCATGATCCGGCACTGGCTGGCAGCCATGGGTGACGCCAACCCGGCGTATCTGGACAAAGGGCTGGCCCCGCCCGCGATGGCGCAGGTGTGGACCATGCAGGCCCCGCGCCCGGGAGCCAAGGACCGCTCGCCGGTGGACGACCTGCTGGCCGCGCTCGACGCCGGCGGCTACACGGGCGTGGTGGCGACGAACTGCGAGCAGACCTACCACCGCTACGCGCGCCTGGGGGAACGGCTGACGCCCGCCACCAGGTTCACGGACCTGGCGGGCCCCAAACGGACCGCGCTCGGCGTGGGCTACTTCGCCACCTGGAACGTCACCTGGTACGGCGACGGCGACGAGCCGGTGGCGGAGATGCTCTTCCGCGTGCTCAAGTTCCGGCCGCGGGAAGGCGCCCGCGAAGAGCGGCCGCCGTACCCGCTCCAGCCGGCGATCAACCAGGACACGGCGTTCTTCTGGGAGGGCGCGAAGAGCGGTGAGCTGCGCATCCAGACCTGCGCCGAGTGCGGACGGTTACGCCACCCGCCGGGTGCCCTGTGTCCCCGCTGCCGCTCGTCCCGCCTCACCTACACGGTCGCGAGCGGCCGCGGAACCCTCTACAGCCACGTCGTCCACCACCATCCGCCGGTGCCCGGCCGCGAGACCCCGTTCGTGGTGGGCGTGGTGGAGTTGCCGGAGGGCGTGCGGATCGTCGGCAACGTCGTGGACTGCCCGCCCGGGCAGGTGGAGATCGGCATGGCGCTGCGCGTGACGTTCCGGCCGATGGACGACCGGCTCGTCCTTCCGATGTGGGCCCCGGAGGAGCCGTGATGCGAACGCTGACAGCGGGCGAGGTCGAGGCCGGCTCCGAGCTGCCGGAGTTGTCGCTCGACCTCACGCCCACCGTGGTCGTCTCGACCGCCCTGGCCACCATGGACTTCACCCCGGTGCACCACGACCGGGAACGGGCCCGCGCCCAGGGCTCGAAGGACATCTTCCTCAACATCCTGACCACCATGGGCCTGGTCGAACGGTACGTCACCGACTGGGCGGGCCCGGAGGCCGTCATCAAGGGCATCGACGTCAAGCTCGGCGTCCCCGCGTACGCGGGCGACCGCCTGAGCTTCACCGGGACGGTCGTGTCGCGCGAGGCCGGCCACGTCACGGTCGAGGTGCGCGGCGCGGTGAGCCTGGGCTTCCACGCCACCGCCACCGTCGCCCTGACCCTCCCCCCAGCCGGTTGAACGAGAAGGAGCGGGTGTTGTCGCGAACGAGCGCCGCCATCGCGGGCATCGGCGCCACCGAGTTCAGCAAGAGGTCAGGACGGTCGGAGCTGAGGCTCGCCGCCGAGGCCGTGCTGTCGGCGCTGGACGACGCCGGGCTGTCACCCGGCGACGTGGACGGCCTGGTGACCTTCACCCAGGACGCCAACCAGGAGATCGCCGTCGCCAGGGAGACGGGCATCGGCGAGCTGACGTTCTTCTCCCGCGTCGACTACGGGGGCGGCGCGGCCTGCGGGACCGTGGCGCACGCCGCCATGGCCGTGGCGACGGGCATGGCCCGCACGGTGGTGTGTTACCGGGCCTTCAACGAGCGCTCGGGACGCCGTTTCGGCCAGCCGAACGCCCAGCCGAACGTGCGGTTGAGCGGCGAACCCACCTCGCAGGGGCTGGAGATGAGCTGGCACGTGCCGTTCGGCCTGATGACGCCGGCCGCCTGGGTGGCCATGTTCGCGCAGCGCTACCTGCACGTCCACGGCGCGACTTCCGAGGACTTCGGCCGGGTGGCGGTGGCCATGCGCAGGCACGCGGCCACCAACCCGGCCGCCTGGTTCTACCAGCGGCCCATCACGCTGGAGGAGCACCAGGCGTCGAGGTGGGTCGTCGAGCCGCTGCACCTGCTCGACTGCTGCCAGGAGAGCGACGGCGCGGTGGCGCTCGTCGTGACCAGCGCAGAACACGCCCGCGACCTGCGCCGCTCCCCGGCGGTCATCACTGCGGCGGCCCAGGGCGCGGGCGCGGACCAGATGATGATGACGAGCTACTACCGGGATGACATGACCGGCCTGCCCGAGATGTCCGTCGTCGGCCGGGGGCTCTGGGAACAGTCGGGCCTGACGCCCCAGGACATCCAGACCGCCATCCTGTACGACCACTTCACCCCGTTCGTGCTCACCCAGCTGGAGGAACTCGGCTTCTGCGGTCGCGGCGAGGCGCCGGAGTTCCTCAAGGACGGGGGCATCGAGCTGGACGGCCGCCTGCCGGTCAACCCGCACGGCGGGCAGCTCGGGGAGGCGTACATCCACGGCATGAACGGCATCGCGGAGGCGGTGCGCCAGATCAGGGGCACCGCCGCGAACCAGCTCACCGGCGTCACGAACGTCCTGGTCACGGCGGGAACGGGCGTGCCCACCAGCGGCCTCATCCTGTCCGCGGCCTGACCCGCCGGCCGGGGGCCGGCGGGGCCTCAGCCGTTGAAGACCGGCATGGAGAAGAAGACGATCATCGCGATCGCCACGCACATCAGGAACCCGACCAGCTCCCAGGCCCAGTCGTAGTGGCGATCCCTGCGGCGCCGCGCCTTCTGCGGCCCAACCGGCGTCGGACGTCGCTTCGGCGCGGGCCTGGCCCGCACCGGACGCGGCGCGAGAACGGACGCCTCACGAGGGGACGCCTCGCGAGCGGACCTTTTGCGAGAGGGCGCCTCGCGAGGGGATGCCTTGCCAGGGGACGCCTCGCGAGCGGGCGGCTCGAACGCGGACTGCTCCCGAGCGGGCGGTTCGTTCGCGGGAGCCTCCTTGCTCAGAAGGTCCTTCTGCGGGTCGGGCAGCCGATAGACCGGCTCGGACGGCTTGGCGGGCGCGGCGGTCCTGGTGGGCCCGGCAGGTCGGGTGGGCCCGGCGGGTGTGGGCGCGGCAGCCGGTCCTGCGGCAGCCTTCCCGCCGGTCCTGGCGCGCGGCCGGAACAGCGGCGCGGCCTCCCGCACCTCGTCCTCCCCCCGCGACGGCGGCGGGACCGCGCGGGCCGGCCCCTTGTGGACGAGGACGTCCCCCGTCATGTACGGGTCGGGCGCGTCCTTGGGCAGGATCACGTCGCCCGTCGCGAACGGCCCAGGACCGTCGGGCTCGGGAGCGGCCATGAAGAACGGGCGTTCCCCCGCCCGCGAGGTGGACGTCCAGGGGCCGCCGAGCGGATCCCTGAGCGGTCGGATGGAGCCCAGCGGGTCGCGCAACCGACGGTGGTCGTCGGCGGATTCGCGGTATTTGGGCATCGGGGCAGTGGTCGCGTCGTGCTCCGGCACCTGCGACGGCGAGGGCGGCGTCAGCAGCTCGGCGGGGAAGATCACCGTGCTGGTGGCGGGGTCCGCCTCGGCCAGCGGCTGCGGCCACATCGGCGGGCTGGGCCAGCGCGGCTTCACGAACAGCGGCCCCGGAGCCGCGGAACGGGAGCCGGCGAAGTGGATGCGCAGCGCGCCGGGCGGCTGCGGCCACAGCAGGCGGCCGAGCACGTCGTGCAGCGGCGCCACGTGCAGCGCGCCGTAGACGTCGGCCACCGGCTTGGGCACGCGGATCCCGGTCGCGGCCAGTGCCGTGCCGAGCGACTCCCTGAACCGGTTCGCGGCCGCCACCGTGAGCTCGTCGGCGGTGTCGGGCGCGATGTCCAGCACCCACGCGAGCTCGGCCTTGCTCAGCCCGCACACCGCGCACAACACCAGCACCTCGCGCTGGTGGGGCCGCAGCTCGCGCAGGACACGCTCGACGAGGGCGGTGGCCGGGTCGATGAGCGGGTCGACCGCGGGCGGTGAGTAGACGATGTCCCGCCGGTGGATCTCGCGGCGGGCGAACGCGTAGAGGGCAGCGCGGGGCGGCTGGGCGACCGGAACCCCGGTCAGCACGGCCACCAGGACATCGGACGCTGAACCGAGGTCGCCGAGCTGGTCAGCGCAGTACGCGAACAGCCCGGCGGCATGACGGTCGTAGAGCTCTGCGATCAGTTCGGCGCGTGAGCGCTGATCGGTGAGCGGCTGGGACACGGGCCGATCCTCTTGCTGTGTGCCGACGCTGAGGGTGAGGGTGCGCGTCAGGAGATTGTTGTGGTAATCATGCCAACCCTGATGGTCCGGCGCACTACCAGATCCAGATTTCGTGTAAATATCCCTGGTCAGTGAAACGCTTAAGCCCGCCCCGATGAGGACAGAGCGGTCCGGATCGCCGTAGTCTGTGGATTCAAGAGATCATGCGGCGGTCGTGGCAGGGGGCTGCGACCCCTGCCAGAAGCCCACGGAGCGAGAGTTCGCGCGTGATCACATTCGACGCTGTCACCAAACGTTTCCCGGACGGAACGGTCGCCGTGGACGACCTCACCATGGAGGCCCCCACAGGCGAGATCACCGTGCTCGTCGGGCCTTCGGGCTGCGGCAAGACGACCTCTCTCCGGATGATCAATCGCATGATCGACGCCTCGGAGGGACAGATCCTCCTCGACGGGGTGCCGGTGCAGAGCATCGACCCGCCGACACTGCGCCGCGGCATCGGGTACGTCATCCAGCAGGCCGGCCTGTTCCCGCACCGGAAGATCGTCGACAACATCGCCACCGTCCCCTACCTCCTCGGCTGGGACCGGAAGAAGGCCCGCGACAGGGCCATGGAGCTGCTCGAACGTGTCGGGCTCGACCCGGCGCTGGCCGGCCGCTACCCGTTCCAGCTCTCGGGCGGGCAGCAGCAGCGCGTGGGCGTGGCCAGGGCGCTGGCCGCCGACCCGCCCGTGCTCCTCATGGACGAGCCGTTCAGCGCGGTCGACCCCGTCGTGCGCACGAGCCTGCAGGAGGAGCTGCTCAGGCTGCAGGGCGAGCTGAACAAGACCATCGTGTTCGTCACGCACGACATCGACGAGGCCATCAAGCTCGGCGACCGGGTGGCGGTGCTGCGCGTCGGCGGCCGGCTGGCGCAGCTGGCCGCGCCCAAGACGCTGCTGTCGGAGCCGTCCGACGACTTCGTCCGTGAGTTCCTCGGGCATGACCGGGGAATCAGGCGGCTGCAGTTCGTCTCGACGGAGGGGCTGCGCCTGCGTACCGACCTGACGGTCCGGCAGGACGGCGGCGGCTCGTCGGAGGAGCCGTGGCGGCTGGTCGTCGACGAGCAGGGCGGGCCGGTGGGATGGATCTCCTGGTCGCGTCCCGACGAGCTGGAGCCGTTCGGGACGTTCCTGTACGGCCGCGACTCGATGCGCTCGGCGCTCGACGCGGCGCTGCTGTCGCCGTCCGGCTGCTCGGTGGCCGTGGACGATGAGGGCAAGGTCGTCGGCGTGGCCACCAGGGAGGCGCTCGACGAGGCGCTGGCGGAGGCCGCAGATGGGTGACGGTCCCCCCTCCCTATGGGAATGGATCGGGCGAAACTGGGACACCGGCCGGGCGGGCAGCATCAAGGACCTGCTCATCGACCACCTGACCATGTCGCTCGTGCCGATCCTTTTCGCGCTGATCGTGGCGCTGCCGCTGGGCCTGGCCTGCGTACGCTGGCGCTGGCTCTACCAGCCCGCCTCCGGCCTGATGAACGTCGTCTACGCGCTGCCGTCGCTGCCCGTCTTCATGCTGCTGATCTCGGTGACCGGGCTGTCGCAGACCACGGTGATCATCCCGCTGGCCTTCTACGGCGTGGCCGTCCTGCTCCCGGCCGTCGTCGGCGGGCTGGACTCGGTGCCCGACCACGTGCGCCAGTCGGCGGTCGCGATGGGCTTCTCGCCGCTGCGCCGGCTGCTGGCGGTGGAGCTGCCGATCGCGGTGCCGGTGGTGCTGGCCGGCCTCCGGGTCGTCGCGGTCTCCAGCATCAGCCTGGTCAGCGTGGGCGCGTTGATCGGGCAGGGCGGCCTCGGCGGGCTGTTCACCCGGGCGTACCAGAACCCGTTCATGCCGCCGGTGATCGTCGGCATCGTGCTGATCGTGCTGCTGGCGCTGATCGCCGACGGCCTGCTGGTCCTGGCCCAGCGGGTGCTCACCCCGTGGGTGCGCGTGCGAAAGGGGGCGGCGTCGTGAACTGGCTGACCTCGTTCTTCGTCTGGATGGGCGAGTTCTTCGGCAACGGCGCCAACTGGTCGGGGCCCGGCGGGATCCCCATGCGGCTGCTGGAGCACCTGGAGTTCTCGGCGCTGGCGCTGCTGCTGGCCGTGCTGGTGGCCGTGCCGCTGGGGCTGGCGATCGGGCACACGGGCCGGGGAGAGGTGCTGATCGTCGTCTCTGCGAACCTGGCCAGGGCGCTGCCCACGCTGGGGTTGCTGGTGATGTTCGTGCTGCTGCTGGGCACGGCGTCGATCTGGCCAGTGATCATTCCGCTGGTGCTGCTGTCGGTGCCGCCGATCCTGGTCAACACCTTCGAGGGCATCAAGGGGGTCGATCCCGAGCTGCGCGACGCGGCGTACGGGATGGGCCTGCGCGGCGGGCAGGTGCTCGGCCGGGTGCTGGTGCCGGTCGCGCTGCCGCTGATCCTGCTGGGCTGCCGGTTGTCGGCGATCCAGGTCGTGGCCACCACGACGGTCGCGGCCTACACCGGGCTCGGCGGCCTCGGACGCTACGTGATCGACGGTTTCGCGACGAAGGATTACGCGAGCGTCGTCGGGGGTTCTGTACTGATTGTGCTGTTCGCGCTCGTGGTGCAGCTCCTGTTCGCGCTCGCGCAGAGGGTGACGGTCTCGCCGGGGGTGAGCCAGCGAGTGAATGTTCGATAGCCTCTCCCGCTTGAGAAGGGAAACAACATGAGACGCATGTTCGGCACCGCGGCGGTGCTTTTGTCAGCGGTCCTCACGCTGGCCGCCTGCGGTGGCGGCGGCACCACGGGCAACCCGCTCGACACCACGAGCGCGGCCCCCAGCGGTTCGGCCTCGGGCGGGGGCAAGGCCGTCATCGGATCGTTCGACTTCGACGAGAGCGTGCTGCTCGCCTCGATCTACGCCCAGGCCCTGGAGGCCAAGGGCGTACAGGTCGAGGAGAAGCCGCGCATCGGCAGCCGCGAGGCCGTCTACGACCAGGTCAAGAGCGGCGGCCTGACCATCGTGCCCGAATACAACGGCAACCTGCTCGCCTTCATCGACCAGGCGGCCACGGCCGCCACCACCGACGAGGTGAACACCGCGCTGAAGGAGAAGCTGCCGGCCGAGCTGGAGGTGCTCGACTCCTCGCCCGCCGAGGACAAGGACACCCTGTCCGTCACCAAGGACACCCAGACCAAGCAGTCGCTCACCACCATGGAA
The DNA here is from genome assembly GCF_004349015.1 of Nonomuraea diastatica. Lineage (NCBI taxonomy): Bacteria > Bacillati > Actinomycetota > Actinomycetes > Streptosporangiales > Streptosporangiaceae > Nonomuraea > Nonomuraea diastatica. Next base: position 9,522 of record NZ_SMKP01000203.1, on the reverse strand, counting down.
GACCTCGCCAAGTCCTCCAAGAGCATGGTCGTCGGTGGCCCGCCCGAGTTCAAGAAGCGGTGGGAAGCGCGGTTCAAGGACGTCTACGGGGTCGAGTTCAAGGAGTGGAAGCCCACCGGGCCCACCACGGCCGACGCGCTGAAGGACGGCACGATCCAGGTCGGCAACGTCTTCAGCACCGACCCGAAGATCGCCGCCAACAACCTGGTGCCGCTCCAGGACACCAAGAACATCTTCCCGGCCCAGAACGTGACGCCGCTGCTGCACAAGGCGTCCGCCTCCGACACGATCCGCACGACGCTCAACGGCATCTCCGCCAAGCTGACCACGGAGTCGTTGCTGGAGATGATGCAGAAGATCTCCGTCAACAAGGACGAGCCCGCCATGGTGGCCGAGGAATGGCTGACCTCCAACGGCCTCGCCTGACGCCCGCCGCGAGGGCCTCCGGACGCCGGGGGTCCTCGCGGTGAGCGAGTTCACGGAGGCGATGGCGCAGCTCGCGGCCGGCGTGGCGGTGGTGACCGTACGCGACGGGCGCGACGATCTGGGCGCCACGATCTCGGCGCTGATGTCCGTCTCGCTGGAGCCGCCGCTCGTTCTGGTGAGCCTGGGCAGCAGCGGCTACCTGAACGAGGTGCTGCTGCGCCAGGACCGCTGGGCCGCGTCACTGTTGTCGTCGGGTCAGGCGGCCATCGCCAGCCGGTTCGCCACCGCCGGGCGGCCCAGTGCCCGCCTGCTGGTGGCCGGCACGCCGCACCACCGGGGGCCGCACACGCAGGCGCTGGTGGTGGAGGGCGGGGTGGCCGCGCTGGAGGCCGAGACCACCAAGGTGGTGCCGGCCGGCGACCACACCCTCTACATCGCCGGCGTCCTGGCGATCAACTACGTCGAGCCCGAGCTCCAACCCCTCGTGCGGCTCCGCGGCCGCTATCGCGCGACGGGCCCGTGACGGCGGGCGTCACGTCACGTCAGCCGAGGTCAGCGGATCGTGTACCACGCGGGCAGGATGAGCGGGCCCGCGGCGGGGAGGCCGAGCTCGGCCGACAGCCGGGCCAGCGGACCCCAGGCGTCCATGCGGATCCTGGCCAGCGCGGCCGACTTGTCCTCGCTCGAGTCGGGGCCGCGCAGGCGCTCCAGCGGGTTGAGCCGGGGATAGCTGCGCACCGGCGCGTCGTCGGCCAGCCCGGCCCGCCTGCGCGCCAGGGCCAGCGCGTCCTCCAGCCCGCCCAGCTCGTCGACCAGCCCGCTGGCCTGCGCGTCGGCGCCGGTCCACACCCGGCCCCTGGCCAGCTCGTGGGCGCGGTCGCGGGTGAGGTCGCGGCTCGCGGCCACCTTGCTCACGAAGTCGTCGTAGATCCGGTCGAGCCAGGCGTTGATCCGCTCCCACTGCTCGGGGGAGAACCCGCGCGACGTGGCGAACATCCCGGCGTTGGCCCCGCTGCCCACGAGCTCGGTGTTCAGCCCGATCTTCTCGAACAGCTCGGCGAGGACGGCCTTGCCGCCGTAGACCCCGATCGAGCCCGTCAGCGTGCCCGGCTGCGCCACGATCACGTCGGCGGCCATCGACACGAAGTAGCCGCCGGAGGCGGCCACGTCGCCCATTGACACGATCACCGGCTTGACCTTGCGCGTCAGCGTCACCTCGCGCCACACCGTGTCGCTGGCGACGTAGGAGCCGCCCGGGCTGTCGACCCGGAACACGACGGCCTTGACGTGCTCGTCGCGCCGGGCCGCCCGGAGCGCGGCGCTGATCGTGTCGGAGCCCATCGCCCCGCCCCCGCCGAGCGGGCTGCGCCCGCTGCGGCCGGACCTGATCATGCCGTGGCCGTGGACGAGCGCGATCGCGTCGGCCATCGGCTGCGGCAGCTTGCGTACGGCCGCGCCCTTGGCGTAGCGGGAGACGTACAGCAGGTGCGCCTCGGCGCCCGCGGAGCGCTTGACCTCGTCGTAGACCTCGTCGCGGTAGGCCAGCTCGTCGACCAGCCCCGCCTCCAGCGCCTCGGTGGCGGTGAACGGGCCGCGGTCGATCAGCTCGCGCACCTTGGCGGGGTCGAGTCTGCGCCCCTCGGCGATGCCCGCGACCAGGCCCTCGGTGACCGACTCCACGATGCGGCCGATGGACTCGCGGTGGGCCTCGGTCATGTGATCCTGGGTGAAGGTGTTGGCGGCGGTTTTGTACTCGTGCCGCTGGCCCACTTCGTAGCCGACGCCCAGCTTGGCCAGCGTCCCCTTGACGAAGCGCTGCTCCACCGCCACGCCGGTCAGCCCGACGTCGCCGCTCGGCTGCAGGTAGACGCGTTCGAAGGCGGTGGCCAGGTAGTAGGGCACGGTGCCGCCGCCGAACTCGCCGAACGTCTCGGCGAACGCGACGGCCGGCTTGCCCGAGGCGCGGAAGTGGGTCACCGCCTGGCGCAGCTCCTGCACCATGGCCAGGCCCATCGGGCTGCCCCCGACCTTGACGACCAGCCCCCTGACCCTGGGGTCCTGCCTGGCCCGCCGGAGCCCCGACAGGACGTCGGACAGGCGGGGTTTGCGCATCGACAGCACCGCGGCGAGCGGATCCGACGGCGGGCCCTCGGTGAGGCCCTCGGTGAGGTCGAGCTCCAGCACCAGCGGGGCGGTGCGCCGCTGGCGAAGCTTGTCGACGGTTTCGAAGATCGCCTTGCCTGCGTCCATGAAAGCCACCCTAAGCGACACGATTCGAAACGCGCGTGGGCCCGTACAGCTGGTGTGGAGACCTCGCCGATGGGTGGTCCGCGAAGCGCCGGCCACTCGCCCGGGCTCTCGACGGTCCGGTCGCCGCGATAGCTTCGACGTGAGCGTTGGCCCAGGAAAGGAGCGCGGCGGGGTGCCCGAGGTCTCGATCCGTCTTCTCGGACCGTTCGAGGTGCGGCTGCCGGACCGTACCGTGAGGATCGCCTCGAAGCGGCAGCGGGCTCTGCTGGCGAGCCTCGCCCTGCCGCCGGGACGCGTCGTGACCGTCGACGTCCTGACCGAGCGGATCTGGGGCGCCGATCTGCCGTCGAGCCCGCGCGAGGCCGTGCAGAACAACGTGCACCGGCTCCGGCGGCTGCTCGGGCCCGAGCTCGGCGGGCTGGTGCGGAACGTCGCCGACGGATATCTGCTGGACGTCGGCCAGGACCAGGTGGACGCGTCGCGGTTCGACCGGCTCGTCCGCGCCGCGGAGCAGGCCACGGACGGTGAGCCCGCGCGCGCCCGCGAGCTGCTGCGGGCCGCGCTGGAGTTGTGGCGGGGCGAGCCGCTCGGCGACGTCGCGTCCGACTCGCTCCAGCGCGACCACGCGCCCGCGCTGACCGAGCGTTACCTGGCGGCCGTCGAGCGGCGGGTCGACCTGGACCTGGCGCTCGGCGACCGCGCGCCCAGCACCCTGATCGCCGAGCTGCGCGTGCTGACCGCGCGCTTCCCCGTACGCGAGTCGCTCTGGGAGCGGCTGCTGACCGTGCTGATCGCCGACCGGCGGCAGGCCGAGGCGCTGGAGGCGTACGAGTCCGTACGGAACACGCTCGCGCACACCCTCGGCGCGGACCCGTCCGCCCGGCTGCAGAGCCTGCACCGGCGGCTGCTCACCGGAGACCCCGAGCCGGAACGCGTGACGCCGCGGCAACTCCCGCCGGCGCCGGCGGGTTTCGCCGGCAGGACGGCCGAGCTGGCCGCGCTCGACGAGCAACTCGACCGCTGGTCCGGCAGCGGGCTCGCCCTGGTGGCGGTGCATGGCGTCGGCGGCGCGGGCAAGACCGCGCTCGCGGTGCACTGGGCCCGGCTCAGGCAGGACCGTTTCTCCGGCGGGCAGCTCTACCTCGACCTGCACGGCTACGGCCCTGGCCGGCCGGCCACGGCGGAGGCGGCGCTCGGCCGGCTGCTGCGCTCGATCGGCACGCCGCCTGACCGCGTTCCGAACGACGCGGGGGAGGCCGTGGCGCTGCTGCGCACCCTGCTCGCCGGCCGCCGGATGCTGCTGCTGCTCGACAACGCCCACGACGCCGAGCACGTCCGGCCGCTGCTGCCGGGCTCCCACTGCTTCGTGATCGTCACCAGCCGGAGCGACCTGCGCGGCCTGGCCGCACGCGATGGGGCACACCGGGTGGCGCTGCGCGAGCTGGCCGCAGCCGACGCCCTGGCGCTGCTGACGGCGGCGATCCCGCGGCACAGGGCGGAGGCGGAGCCCGACGCGCTGGCCGAGCTGGCCCGGCTGTGCGGACGGCTGCCCTTGGCCCTGCGCATCGCCGCCGAGCTGGGCTCCCAGCACCCCGATCGTTCCCTCGCCCATCTCGTGGACGATCTGCGGCAGCGCAGGAGCCCGCTGGACGCCCTGGCCGACAGCGATCCGGGAACCGACCTGCGCACGGTGTTCTCGTGGTCGTACGACCTGCTTCCGCCGGACCTGGCGCACGCGTTCTCCCACCTTGGCTGCTACCCGGGCAGTGACATCGGGCTGCCGGGCGCGGCGGCGCTGCTGGACGTCGCGCCGGCCGCGGCGCGCGCCCTGCTCGACCGGCTGGCCGCCGTGCACCTGCTGGAAGCGCACCGGCCGGGGCGCTACCGGCTGCACGACCTGCTCAGGGAATACGCCGCGGAGCGGCTGGCCGCCGACCGGCCCGAGGCGGGCGCGGCGGCGTTGCGGCGGGTGCTCGACTGGTATGTCCGGGCGGCCAACGAGGGGCGGGTCGCGCTCGGCTTCTCCCGCCCGGTCCCGCTCTCCCGCGGCATAGGCGCGACCGCGGTTCCGCTGCCCGCCCTGTCCGGCAGCGGCGCGGGTCTCGAATGGTTCGAGGCCGAACGAGGCACGCTGGTCGCCGCCGTGGTCGCCGCCGCCGACCACGACCTGCCGGATCACGGCTGGCAGCTGGCCGTCGCGATGCGGGACTTCCTCGACCGGTCACGCTATCTCGGGGATTGGCTGGCGGTGGGCCGGTCCGGCCTGGAATGCGCCAGAAGGCTCGGCGACCCGCTGGCCGGATACCAGGCCGCGTTCGTGCTCGGCGGCGCGTACTCCCGCGCCGGCGCGCACGACGACGCCGACGCGACGCTGCGCGACGCCCTACGGCACGCCGAGCGGCTCGGCGATCCCGCGAAGATGTCCCGGGCGCTGAGCGTGCTCGGGGTGGTCTGGCAGCGGGCCGGGGACTACGACCGCGCACTCGCCTGCCACCGGCAGGCGGAGATCGCCGCGCGGCCCGCGGCCAACACGGTGGTCCGGGCACATGCGCTGCTCAACTACGGCGCCGTCGAAATTCTGGCCGGGAGCTACGCCGACGCCCTGGAGCACACCCGAGAGGCACTGGAGATCTACCAGGAGCAGGGCCTCGAACTGCAGGAGTCGTGCGCGTTGGCCAACCTCGCCGCGGCGCATCAGAGGACCGCCGAATACAGCACGGCCCTGGACTACTGCCGGATGGCGCTGGAGATCACCCTCCGCGTGGCCGACGTGAGCGGCCAGGTCGAGGTGCTGACGACCCGGGGCGAGATCCAGCTCGCGATGGGCCGCCGGGATGCCGCGCGCGACTCCTGGGAGAAGGCACGCGGGCTGCTCCGGCCCACCGATCCCAGCTACGCCAGGCTCGACCTGCTCCTCAAGGGCCTGGGCTGTTGATCACATGTCGGGGGATTCACCCCGTGCACGGCCGGCGTGCGCAGCCTCGGGTGGAACGGGCGCCCCGGAGTGCGGGTCACGGGCCTCTCCTCCTGGATGTGCGGTCGCGTCAGGTTGACGTCCTTGACAGCACATCAGGGCCCGCTATCAGATCGCTCTCACGTTCCGGCCGCTACGGAAGGCGCGGTTCCCGTCTGGGCGGAATGAGGTCGCGGCAGCGGGCGTGCGGATGGTGGTGACGGAGAGGGGCGATCGGGTGGGTGGCGCGGGGCGCGCACCCACCCGTGGCGTTGGCCGGTTACCGTTCCATTACCGGGCCCGCAACGCGGCCCACACGTCGATGCGGGGCGTGGTGACCTCCGTGCCCGCGCTCTCGTACGCGATCGGCTTGCCGGTGCGCTTCAGCGTCTCCAGCAGCTTGTCCACCGGGGCGTGGCGGCGCTTCTGGTGCAGCAGCGCGAAGGAGCCCGCCACGTGCGGGGCGGCCATCGAGGTGCCGTTGAGCGTCGCGTACGCGTTTCCGGCGATCGCCCCCGTGATGGACACGCCCGGCGCGTAGACGTCGATCAGCGTGCCCCGGTTGGAGAAGGAGGCCACGGCGTCCTGCTTGTCCGTGGCGCCCACGGCGACGGTGTTCGAGACGCACGCCGGCCACGACACCGACGCGTCGAAGCCGTCGTTGCCGGACGCGACCACCGTGGCGACGCCCTTGGCGAGGAGCTTGTCCACCTCGGCCTTGAAGTCGGCCCCGTCGCCCGTGTCGCAGGAGGTGGCGTACTCGCCGCCGCCCAGGCTGAGGTTGACGGAGGCGATGTTGTACTGGCCGGCCAGCAGGTCGGTGTACGCCATGCCGGTCAGGATCGACGAGTCGTAGGCCAGGATGCAGACGGGCCGGCCGGAGCAGTACGGCGAGTTGTCGAAGCGGCTGAACACCTGCACCGGCACGATCTGCGCCTTGGGTGCGACACCGTCGGCGGCGAACTCGGCCGTCCGCTGCCCTGCGGCGATGCCGGCGACGTGCGTGCCGTGGTAGCAGAGGCCGTACTGCGGTTGCGGGGCGTCCTTCATGCAGGCCGTGCTCTCGGCGTCGGCGGCGCCGCCGCCGATCTGGAACTGGCTGCCGTTGGCGCACAGCGGCGTGGAGCCGTCGGCGGGGTCGGCGGCCGAGAAGCACGCCTGGGCCACGATGCGCCCGCCGAAGGCCGGGTGGTCGGTGTCGATGCCGGAGTCCAGGATCGCGACGGCGGTGCCCTTGCCGTTGAAGCCCCTCTTGTGCGCCCGGTCGGCGCCGATCAGGGGGATGCTCTCCACGAGTGAGGGTTCGTTGAGCTTGTCCTTGCGGATCGAGACGACCCCTGACTGCTCGGCGATCTTCTCGAGCTCGGCGCGGGTTCCGCGGTAGACGAAGAAGTCCAGTGCGCCGGCCACTTCGGCGGGCGGCTCCGCGAAGACGTTCTTCCTGTCCTGCTTGATCGCTTCCGCGCTGGACAGCAGGGACTTCACCTGCGCGGGCTGCTGCACGCGGACGATGGCGCGGTGCTCGCCGCTCGCCGTGATCGCAGGATCGATCTTGGTTTCGGGGTCGGCGAGAGCGGGTGTGGCGACGAGCGCGGCCGAGGTGGCGGCTAAGGCGATCGCGCCGGCCAGCAGAGACGAGAGTCTCAACTGATCCTCCGGTGGTTCAGGGGGCATTTCTCACCGGAAGTGTAGTAATCGGACAAGTGTAGTCAGAGGGGCAGATGTGTTCTGTTACCTGTTCTTGTTCTGTCCCGTTGCGTAGCCACCGGCGCGGCCGGAGTCTCCGGGCTCCGGCCGTGACGCCCGCTCAGACGCGTGCGGCCGGGGTGGCCCGCTCGGCGTCGATCCTGGCGGTGACCGTCGAGGTGCCTCCGGCGTCGTACCGGATGGGCGTGCCCGTGCTCTTCAACCGCTGCAGGCTCTGGGCGACGGTGTTGTTCGCATACGCCTGCTTCATCAGCGCGAACATCCCGGCCACGTGGGGCGCGGCCATCGAGGTGCCGCTCAGCTCGCCGTACGCGTCGTCGGGCAGCGAGGAGTTGATGCCCGCCCCGGGCGCGAACAGGTCCAGCATGGACCCCCGGTTGCCGAACGCCGCAGGGGTGTCGTCGTCGCCGGTCGCGCCCACCGCGACAGCGGTGGAGATGCAGGCGGGGGAGGAGACGCTGTTCGGGGAGCCGCTGTTGCCGGCCGCCACCACCGGCGCCACGCCCTGCGCCACGAGCGCGTCGAACTCCGGCTTGACCCCCGCGGCGGCGGGGTCGGCGTCGCACGCCTCGGTGAACAGGCCACCGCCGGCCAGGCTCAGGTTCACCGCCGCGACGTTGTTGGCCCTGGCGACCCGGGCCACGTACTCCAGCGCCAGTTTCTGGTCCGAGGTGTAGCTGAGGAAACAGGGCGCGCTGCCGCCGCCCGACCCGCAGGTCAGCGGGTTGTCCACGCGGCTGAAGACCTGGATCGCCAGGACGCCCGCCGCGGGGGCGACGCCGTTGGACGGCGCCCCCGCGGTCACGGCGCCCGCCGCGATGCCGGCCACGTGCGTGCCGTGCGAGCATGCGTTCGCCCCGTTGACCAGGCACTGGGCGGTCTCGGCGTCCGCCGCGCCCGGCCCGGTCTGGCTCGGCTGGTTGTTCGGGCAGAGCGAGACGGTGCCGTCGCTGGCGTCGGAGGAGGAGAAGCACGCCTCGTCCACCAGCCGGCCGCGGAAGAACGGGTGGTCGCGGTCGATCCCCGTGTCGAGCACGGCGACCGTCGTGCCCCTGCCGGTCCAGCCCGCGGCGTTCGCCCGGTCCGAGCGGATCAGGGCGGTGCTGGCGTCCAGCGTCGGGTGGCGCAGCTCGTCCTTGTAGACGGACTGGATCCTGGCGTCCTTCCTGAGCTTGGCCAGCGTGCGCTGGTCCACCTGGGCGACGAAGAAGTGCGACGATGACGCCGCCTCCAGGACCCGGCTCCCTTCCGAGGCCTGTTCGAGGTCCTTGGCCACGGCCTCGACGTTCTGGCCGGGCTTGAGCTGGATGATGGAGCGGACCCGGGTCTTCGCCTTGATCTCCGCGACGAGCGCGGGGCTGATGACGGGGTCGTTGGTGTCTTTCGTGTCGGCTCGCAGCGGCGTGGCCGCACACAGCGCTGTGCACACCATCGTGCACAGGACGGCCAGCGCCCTCCCGCGGGCCGACAGAGACCGTAGCCTCACATGTTCCTCCGAAGGTCGGTTCGTCCTCAAGGCGGGAGCGTTCCGGCTCCTGGCCCGCGTACAGCCGCATACATCCCCCTTGTCACAAGGGTGATGTGGGAGATGAAAGCGAGCAGCGCGACTTTGGAGACGTTTTTGCCTCAGGGCGACCAAAGGGAAAGGCCGGTCGTAAGAGACCGGCCCTTCCCTTGCCTTCGGTCACCTGGCGGAGTTGATGACCTTGTTCGCCGCCTTCTTCAGCGCCGTCGCGGACGGCTTCTTGCTGAGCCGTACCTTCTCGGCGGCGGCCAGCGTCGTGGTGCCGTTCGTGCCGTGCGCCCAGTTCAGCCAGGCTGTCAGCAGCGCGCCGTCCAGCTTGGCCTTGCCGGTGCGGGTGTTCTTCAGCACCCGGTACGCCTTGCCGAGCGAGGACGCCTTCGTCAGCTCGGGGAACACCTTGCTCGACTTGCTGATCAGCTTCAGGTAGCAGGTGAGCGTGTCGTCAGGGATCGTCCCGCTGCTGCGGTGGATCTCCACGGCCCACTTCTTGGCCGGCAGCTTCTTGGCCGCCTTGCCCCGCGTGCAGACGGTGGCAGCCGGTTTCGCGACCGGGCTCGCGGTCACCGTCACCGTGACCGTCACGGTGGGCAGGGGCACCGGCTCGGGGTCGGGTGCGGGGTCCGGGCCCGGGTCCGCCGGGTCGTCGGGCTCGGGGGAAGGG
>NZ_SMKP01000202.1:0-19240 GCF_004349015.1 Nonomuraea diastatica | reverse complement strand
CCCCCACGCTCCCGCCCGAGGAGACGCAGATCCACCGGTTCGACGTCTCCAAGCCCGGCCCGCCCGCCTACGTGGCCTCCGGGAAGGTGGCGGGCCGCCTGCTGAACCAGTACTCGTTGTCGGAGCACGAAGGCCACCTCCGCGTCGCCACCACGCACGGCTCCCGCGACGGCGAGAGCAGTTCGAGCACCGTCCATGTGCTGGACGCCGCCACGATGGGCAGGAAGGGCGAGGTGGGCGGCCTCGGCAAGGGCGAGCGCATCTACTCGGTCAGGTTCATCGGCCCCGTCGGCTACGCGGTCACGTTCAAGCGGGTGGACCCGCTCTACACCCTCGACCTGCGCGACCCGGCGGCGCCCAAGGTGACCGGCGAGCTGAAGATCACCGGCTACTCCGCCTACCTGCACCCTGCCGGCGACGGGCGGCTGATCGGCATCGGCCAGGAGGCGGACGAGGAGGGCAGGACTCAGGGCACGCAGGTGTCGTTGTTCGACGTCAGCGACCCCGCCGCCCCGCGCAGGCTGTCGCAGTTGTTCCAGAAGGACTCCGGCTCGGAGGCCGAGTGGGACCCGCACGCCTTCCTCTACTGGCCCAGGACCGGCCTCGCGGTGATCCCGCTGACCAGCGCCGGCGAGTCGGGCGCGCTCGCGCTGAAGATCGACGACTCGGGCGTGTCCAAGCTCGGCATGATCAAGCATCCGGCGCAGCGCCAGGAGGGCGAACGCAGCTACCAGCCCGGCATCCAGCGCTCGGTGGTCGTCGGCGACTCCCTGTGGACGGTCTCCGGCCAGGGTGTGCAGGTCAATGACGCCGCCACGCTCGCCGAGCAGGCGTGGATCCCGGCGGACTGACCGGCTAAGGCTCCGGCGCGACCACGGGGACGATCTCCGGCGCGCCGAGCCTGATCGCGTCGGCCTCCTGGTCGGAGTCCTGCTCCTGGGAGCGGCGCTCGGCCTCCACGCGCTTGGTGAAGTATCCCACCTCCCGCTTGACCTGCTCGCCGTCCCAGCCGAGCGGCTCGGCGAGCAGTTCGGCCGACTCCTGCGCCACGGCCACGCCGCGGTGGAAGGTCTCGATGGAGATGCGCGTACGCCGGGTCAGCACGTCGTTGAGATGCCGGGCGCCCTCGTGGGTGGCGGCGTAGACGATCTCGGCGCGCAGGTAGTCGTCGGCCCCGCTCAGCGGCCTGCCCAGCGACGGGTCCTGCTCGATCAGCTCCAGCACCTCGTCGATCAGCGAGCCGTAACGCTGCAGCAGGTGCTCGATCCTGGCCACGTGCAGCCCGGAGGTGTGGGAGATGCGGTGCCGGGAGTTCCACAACGCCCGGTATCCCTCCGCGCCGGCCAGCGGGATGCGGTCGGTGCACGAATGGGGCACCCGCTGGTCGAGGCCGTGCGCCACGGCGTCGACCGCGTCACGTGCCATGACACGGTAGGTCGTGTACTTTCCGCCGGCGATCATCACCAGCCCCGGCACCGGGTGGGCGACCACGTGCTCCCTTGACAGCTTGGACGTCTCGTCCGACTCGCCCGACAGCAGCGGGCGCAGTCCCGCGTAGACGCCTTCGACGTCGTCGCGGCCCAGGGGCACGGACAGCACGGCGTTGACGTGGTCGAGCAGGTAGTCGATGTCGGCCCGGGAGGCGGCAGGGTGGCCCTTGTCGAGGGTCCACTCCGTGTCGGTGGTGCCGATGATCCAGTGCCGTCCCCAGGGGATCACGAAGAGCACGGACTTCTCCGTACGGAGGATGATCCCGGTCAGCGACTGGATCCGGTCGCGCGGCACCACGAGGTGGATGCCCTTGGAGGCGCGTACGTGGATCTGGCCCCGGCCGCCGACCAGTTCCTGGATGTCGTCGGTCCAGACTCCGGTGGCGTTGACGACCTGCTGGGCGCGGACCTCGAACTCCTCGCCGCTCTCCAGGTCGCGCACCCGCACGCCGGTGACCCGCTCCCCCTCCCGCAGGAACCCCACCACCTGCGCCCGAGGAGCGATGTGGGCACCGTAGGTGGCCGCCGTGCGCAGCATGGTCATCACGTAGCGGGCGTCGTCGACCTGCGCGTCCCAGTACTGGATGGCGCCCGTGAACGCGCTCCGCTTCAGCGCGGGCGCCAGCCGCAGCGCCCGCGACCTGGACAGGTGCCGGTGTCCGGGCACGCCCCTGGTGAGCCCCGAGGCGAAGCCGAGCGTGTCGTAGAGGGCCACGCCGGCGCCGACGTAGGCCCGCTCCCAGGCGTAGTGGGTCAGCGGGAAGAGGAACGGCACCGGCCTGACGAGGTGCGGCGCGATGTGCTGCAGCAGCAGCGCCCGCTCCTGCAGGGCCTCGCGCACCAGCTCGAAGTTGAGCTGCTCCAGGTAGCGCAGACCGCCGTGGATGAGCTTGGAGGAGCGCGAGGAGGTGCCCGAGGCGAAGTCACGGGCCTCGACCACCCCCACGTCGAGCCCGCGGGTGGCGGCGTCGAGAGCCACCCCCGCTCCCACGATGCCCCCGCCGACCACGACCACGTCGAGCTCTCGCGCGGCCATGCGTTCCAGCGCCTCGGCGCGCTCCGCGGGCCCGAGACGGGCCACGGTCCTTCCCGACGCCATGTTTCCCCCTGGGATGGCTTTGTCGCCTGTGCCCCGTTCCTACCCGCCGCGGCAGCACCCTGTAACGCCTGAGCGGGTCAGGCGCGTACGACCTTTACTCCCGCGTCTGTCAGCTCACCGGCCAGATCGTCGGGGAGCTGGGCGTCGGTGACGAGTGTGTCGATCTGTGCGATCGGGCAGATGCGGGAGAACGCCCGCTTGCCCACCTTGGAGGAGTCGGCCACCACGACGACCTGCCCGGCGCGGCTGATCAGCAGGTTGTTGACGCTGGCCTCGCCCTCGTGGTGCGCCGACGCGCCCAGCTCGATGTCCAGCGCGTCGACCCCGAGGAACGCCACGTCCAGCGTCACCTGCTCCAGCACCCCGGTCGCCAGCGGCCCGATGAGCTCGTACGACTGCTGCCTGGCCACGCCGCCGGTGACCACGATCTTGACGTGCTGGCGGACGGTGAGCTCGGCGGCGATGTTGAGCGCGTTGGTGACGACGGTGAAGCCGCCCTCCAGCGCGGGCGCCGTGGCGAGCGTGCGGGCCAGCTCGGAGGTGGTGGTGCCGCCGTTGAGCCCCACCACGCCGCCCGGCGTCACGAACTCCGCCGCGGCGGCCGCGATGCGCTGTTTCTCGTCGGCGTGCCGGGCCGTCTTGTAGCGCAGCGGCAGATCGTAGCTCACGCTCTGGGCCACCGCGCCGCCCCGCGTGCGCATGAGCATCTGCTGCTGGGCGAGCTGGTCGAGGTCCCGCCGGATGGTCGCGGTGGAGACGTCGAGCGCCTGCGACGCCTCCTCCACCGACAGCCTGCCCTCCTGGGAGAGCAGCTCGAGGATGGCGTTCCAGCGGTCGTAGCGGGACACGAGGCCTCCCTGATGGACGAGGTCAGGAGCAAGCGTGGCACAACCTGGAGAGCCGGAGCCACTGGTGTCCGTTTATGCTCTTACCTGGTATAAAAAACGCAGAAACAATCAACCATGGGGAGGCACGTGGTGACCAGCCACACCGAGGCCGAGATCGTGTCCCAGCCGTCGTGCTGGCGCCGCGCCGTCGCGAACGTTCCCGCCGGCGCGCTGCCGCGCCACGGGGAGCGGGTGGCCGTCGTCGGCTGCGGCACATCATGGTTCATCGCGATGGCGTACGCGGCGCTGCGGGAGCGGGCAGGGCACGGCGAGACCGACGCCTTCGCCGCCTCCGAGGCGCCCTCAGGACGGTCGTACGACCGCGTGCTGGCGCTGACCCGTTCGGGCACCACCACCGAGGTGCTGGAGCTGCTGGGCCAGACCACCACGAAGACCACGGCCATCACCGCCGACCAGGAAACGCCGATCATGCGGGCCGCCGACGAGGTCGTCGTGCTCGACTACGCCGACGAACGGTCGGTCGTGCAGACCAGGTTCGCCACCACGCAGCTCGCTCTGCTGCGTGCCAGCCTCGGCGAAGACCTCACCCAGGCGATCGAGGACGCCGAGCGGGCCGTGACCGCGCCGCTCCCCGACGAGCTGGTCAAGGCCGAGCAGTTCAGCTTCCTCGGCGCCGGCTGGACGGTCGGGCTTGCCCAGGAGGCCGCGCTGAAGATGCGCGAGGCGTCCCGCTCGTGGACGGAGGCGTACCCGGCGATGGAATATCGGCACGGCCCGATCAGCATCGCCGGCCCCGGACGCGTCACCTGGATGCTCGGCACCGCGCCCACCGGCCTGCGCGCACAGGTCGAGCAGGCAGGCGGTACGTTCGTCGAGAGCGGCCTCGACCCCATGGCCGAGCTGATCCGCGCCCAGCGGGTGGCCGTCGCGCGCGCGTTCGCCCAGCAGCTGAACCCCGACGAACCCATGCACCTCACGCGATCTGTGATTCTGTCTCCATGAGCCTTACTCTTGCCGACGCCAGGATCGTGACACCCGGGGGGATCCACGAGGGGTGGCTGACCATCGAAGACGGCCGCATCACGCATGTCGGCCACGGATCCGCCCCCGGTCCCGGCCTGAGCGTGGGCGGGAAGCACGTCGTGCCCGGGTTCGTCGACATCCACAACCACGGCGGCGCGGGCGGCTCCTTCCCGACCGGCGAGCTCGACCGGGCCCGTGACGCGGTGGCGCTGCACCGGCGCCACGGCACCACCACGACGATGGCCAGCCTGGTCACCGACACCCCGGACAACCTGGTCAGAGCGGCGTCGGCGCTGGCCGAGCTCTGCGACGAAGGGCTGCTGGCCGGCGTCCACTTCGAGGGCCCCTACATCTCCGGGGCCCGCTGCGGCGCGCATGACCCCGCGCTGCTGCGCGAGCCCTCGCCGCAGGAGTTCGCCGAGCTGGTCAAGGCCGGGCGGGGCCACGTACGCATGGTCACCATCGCGCCCGAGCTGCCCGGCGCGCTCGACACGATCCGGCTGGCCGTCTCCGAGGGCGTGATCGCCGCCGTGGGCCACAGCGACGCCGGCTACGACCAGACCATCGCCGGCATCGAGGCCGGCGCGAGCGTGGCCACCCACCTCTACAACGCGATGCCGCCGCTCGGCCACCGCGCCCCCGGGCCGATCGCCGCGCTGCTCGACGACGAGCGGGTGACGATCGAGCTGATCAACGACGGCGTGCACGTGCATCCGGCCATGCTGCGGCTGGCGTGCGAAGTGGCGGGCCCCGGCCGGACCGCGCTGATCACCGACGCGATGTCGGCCACCGGCCTCGGCGACGGCGACTACGTGCTCGGCTCGATGGCGGTGCGCGTGGACGGCGGCGTGGCCCGGCTCGTCGAGGGCGGCTCGATCGCTGGCTCCACGCTGACCATGGACGTCGCGTTCCGGCGTAGCGTGCGGGAGGTGGGCATGTCGCTGCCCGACGCCGTGCAGGTGGCCTCGCTGACGCCCGCGCGGGTGCTCGGCCTGGCCGACCGGATCGGCTCGATCGCCGTCGGCAAGGCCGCCGACCTGGTGGTGTTGTCCGACGCGCTGGAGGTGACCGGGGTGATGAAGGACGGCGTCTGGGTCACGGAGCCCGGATGATCCTCACCGTGACGCTCAACCTGGCGCTCGACGTGACCTACCAGCTCCCCGCGGTCGACTGGGACGGCGTCAACCGGGTCACCTCGGTGCATCGGCGGGCCGGCGGCAAGGGTGTCAACGTGGCGCGCGTGCTGGCGGCGCTGGGCCACGAGGTGCTGGTCACCGGCCTGGCGGGCGGGCCGACGGGGCAGGCGATCGACGGCGACCTGCGCGCGGCCGGACTGCCGAGCGCCCTGACGCCCATCGCCACCGACTCCCGCACCACCCTCGCCGTCACGGAGACACCCGCCCCGACGCCGCCCGGCCCGGTCACAGATCGCGGTTCCGGGGAGCGCGTCGGGCCTGCACCGGCCGGCGCCGGTGCGGGCGGGGCCGAGACAGCGCGTACGGCGCTGTTCAACGAGCCCGGGCCCGAGGTGACCCCCGGCGAGCTGGAGGGCTTCGTGCGGCGCTACGAGTCGCTCGTGGCCGCCGCCGACGCGGTCGTCCTGTCGGGGAGCCTGCCGCGCGGCGTGCCCCACGACACGTACGCCGCCCTCGCCGCGATCGCGGCGGACAAGGGCGTGCCCGCGATCGTGGACGCCGACGGCGAGCCGCTGCGCCACGCGCCCAGGGGCCGCCCTTCCGTCGTCAAACCCAACGCGGAAGAGCTGGCCAGGGCGGTGCCCGGCGGCCGCCCCGCCGAGGGCGCCCAGGCGCTGCGCGAGCGGGGGGCCGGGGCCGTGGTGGTGTCCATGGGCTCCGGCGGGCTGCTGGCGGTCACCGGGGAGGGAACGTTCAGGGCGCGCATGCCGTACACCGTGGGGGGAAACCCGACAGGGGCGGGCGACTCGCTGGTCGCCGGGCTGGCGCTGGGGCTGGTGGAGCGGGCACCGTGGCCTGACAGGCTGAGGCGGGCCGCGGCGCTGGGCGCGGCGGCCGTGGCCGCGCCCGTGGCCGGTGACTTCGACCCCGACGTGTACGCCGACATCCACCCCAAGATCATCATTACCTGAAGGAGCAAGTGCCATGCCCCTCGCCGCCATCTGCGACATCGTCAGCCAATCGCCCGCAGGGGTGGGCGCGTTCAACGTGATCCAGCTCGAACACGCCACCGCCATCGTGACCGGCGCGGAGGCGCTCGGCCTGCCGGTCGTGCTGCAGATCAGCGAGAACTGCGTGCGCTACCACGGCGCGCTGGAGCCGGTCGCGCTGGCCGCGCTCGCGGTCGCCCGCCGCGCCGAGGTGCCGGTCGCGGTCCACCTCGACCACGCCACCGACAGGGCGCTCGTGGAGGAGGCGGTGGAGCTGGGGCTGGGCTCGGTGATGTACGACGCCTCAGCCCTGCCCGACGGGGAGAACGTCGCCGCCACCGCCGAGGTGGTCGCCTGGTGCCACGGGCGCGGCGTGTGGGTGGAGGCCGAGCTGGGCGAGGTCGGGGGCAAGGACGGCGTGCACGCGCCCGGCGCCCGCACCAAACCTCACGAGGCCGTCGACTACGTGACCAGGACGGGCGTGGACGCGCTGGCCGTCGCGGTGGGCACCTCGCACGCCATGACGTCCAAGGACGCGGTGCTCGATCTGGAGCTCATCGCCGAGCTGCGGGCCGCGGTGCCGGTGCCGCTGGTGCTGCACGGCTCGTCGGGGGTGCCTGACGACGTGCTGCGCGAGGCCGTCGGGAAGGGCATGAAGAAGATCAACATCGCGACCCACCTGAACAAGGCGTTCACCGGCGCCATCCGCGACTATCTGGCCCACGACGAGCGGGTGGTCGACTCCAGGAAATATCTCAAGGCCGGGCGCGACGCGGTGTCCAGGGAGGTCACGCACCTGCTCGGCGTGCTCACCGGCTGAGCGGCCCGGAATTTCGCGTGGGCGCCGCATCGCGCCGGCCTTGTCCAAGAGCTCATGGTCCGGAGATCCCCCGGGTGGGCAGCGCGAACGCCAGATTCGCCAATGTGAACGGCCAGGAGAGGGCGGCGCCGGGCCGACCATCCGCACGTGACGACTGTCTGGCACATACCGGCCGGTCGAATGGTGCCCGGGCTCTCGGCCGGTTATTCATCGCCGAGAGTGCCGCAGAACGTGGCAACCACTGATTTCTTGAATCGCGGCCCAGATCTTTGATTGGCGCGCGCCCAGGAACTCGGGCAGGTTGACCGAGATGCTGATGTGACTGCGGCCATCGTCGGAGTGCACCGACTGGGTCTCGAATCCCTGGATGCTGCCGTCCTTACCCCACACCTTCATTCCGCAGGGAAGCGGCCACTCGACCATTCCCAGACCGTCCCTGGGCCCACCCGGGCCTCCCATGGGGACAGTGGTCTTCATGGCGGCGAGTTGGGCGGGAGGCAGCAGCCTGCCGCCGAGCAGTGCCGCGAAGAACCGGTTGAGGTCGCCGGTGGTCGAGATGATCGCCCCGGCCGCGCCGGCCCAGGAGGGGTTGAGGCGTGTGACGTCCACGGATCGGGTTTGTCCATCCTGGTCGATCCGCATGTAGCCGTGGGCGTGCGGCCCAGGGATCGTGGTTCGGGTGCCGGGAAGGTAGGTGTTCCGACGCCTCAGCGGTCGCAGAATGCGCCGTTGAACCTCCTCTTCATAGGAGCGGCCGGTCACCTTTGCGATGATCAGGCCCGCCACAACGTAGTCGGTATTGGAATATGACCAACGGGTTCCCGGCGGAAAGTCGGGGCCGTGCTTCGTGGAGATGCGCACCAATTGCTCCCCGGTGAAGGAGGTGAAGCGCACCTTGGTCAGGAAACCCTCGCCTGACATGGGGATCGTCTTGGTATCCCGGAGATCAGGCGAAGCGCTGGTGTGACGCGCCGCGTACAGGTCACTCCGCCCGGCTCAGCAGGACCACGGCGGGTACGCCCGCGATGAGGGTCATGAGCAGGGCGGCCTGGCCGAGCAGGCCAGCGGCCAGGAGCGGTGTGACGACGACCGCGCCGATCGGGGGCGCCACCTGCATGAGCGTCCTGAGGATGGCGAAGCCCCTGCCACGCAGAGGCGCGGGGATGCGCGCCATACGCAGCGATTGCGCCCAGACGGTCATGGGCGCGCTGAACATCCCGATGATGAGGAAGCCTGCGGCGACGGTGATCGTGAGCGGGGCGGTCAACAGCGCCAGGAAGCCGCCTGCGGCTATGAGCTGGACCATGGCGATGGCCCTGATCGGACGGGCCTGTGGGGCTCGGGCACCGGCGACGGCCGCGCCGGCGAGTTCGCCTGCCGACAGGGCGGCAAGCAGGAGTCCCAGGGCCTGGGATCCGCCCTGGAGCTGCGTCTTGGCCAGCCAGGGTCCGGTGACGAGCAGCATGCCCACGGCGATGTTGAAGGCCATGAACACGAGCGTGGTCACGACCAGGACCCGGTCGCGCAGCAACCTCAGGATGGTGCTGCGCGGTCTGGCGGCGTCCGACGGCGATTCCGGCAGATCCGGGGTGAGGGGCCGGCGGACAGCGAGGGCGGCGACGGCGAACAACGCATAGGAAACCGCATCGAAGGCCAGCACGATCTCGCTGCCGAACCTCGAGATCAGGAACCCGCCGAGCGCGGGACCGATCATCCCGGAGAGGCTGAAGCTCAGGCTTTCCAGCGCATTGGCCGCGTCCCGGTCCTCCTCGGGGACGAGATCGGGAATCGCCGCGGGGAACCCGGCCAGCGGCACCATCTTGAACAACCCGTAGACGGCGGCGACGATGAACGGCAGCGCCACCGGCACCTCGCCCACCAGCGACACGATCGGGATCAACGCCATCGCCACGCCACGGACCGCGCTGTCGGCGGCCAGCACATGCCGCTTGTCGAACCGATCCATGATCGGACCGGTCAGCAACCCTCCCACGAACACGGGCAGCGTGTAGCACACGGTCAGCAGGCCGAGCTGCTGGACGCCGTCGGGCTGGGACAACACCAGCCACGTCAGGGCGACGAACGTCATCCCGTCACCCACGAGTGAGAAAGACGAGCCCAGCCACAGCACACGGAAGTCACGCCGCGACAGCGCCCGCCGGTAGATGACCAGGCGGCCGCCGGCGACATCGTTCACCATCATGGGAAGCAGCCTGGTCGAGGCCGGCCTGCCCGCGCTGGCGGGCATTGGCCTCCGACCGTCGGCGTCCGATGCCCGCCGGTCCTGTTCGCAGCCATATGGCACGCTTGCTGGGGTGATCGAGGACGAGGTCGCGTTGGCGGCCATGGAGAGCCGTGACCCGCGTTTCGACGGTTGGTTCTACGTCGCTGTCACCACAACCGGCATCTACTGCCGCCCGAGTTGTCCGGCTGCCATGCCGAAGCCGCAGAATGTCCGATTGTTTCCGACGGCGGCGGCAGCACAGGTCAACGGATTCCGGGCATGCAAGAGGTGCCGTCCTGACGCGGCACCAGGGTCGCCGGAGTGGAACACGCGCACGGATCTGCTCGGCCGAGCCATGCGATTGATCGCCGACGGAGTCGTCGACCGCGAAGGCGTGGCAGGATTGGCCGCCCGCCTCGGCTACAGCCAGCGTCAGGTGCATCGCCGGCTCGTCGCCGAGGTCGGCGCAGGACCGCAGGCCCTGGCCAGGACGCAACGGGCGCAGACCGCCCGGATGCTGCTGGAAGCCGGCCCTCTATCGATCAGCGATGTGGCCTTCGCCGCCGGGTTCGCCAGTATCAGACAGTTCAACGACACGATCAGGCAGGTGTACGCGACGACGCCGAGCCGGTTGCGCGGGGTCCAGAACGGCGCCCATACGCCCGGGGTTACCACGTTGAAACTCGCCTACCGGCCGCCCATGGACGTTTCCGCGATACTGGCCTACCTCGGCGCGCGGGCCGTCCCGGGCATCGAACACTATGTCCACGGCGCTTACACCAGGTCGCTGTGGCTGCCGCACGGCGCGGGCGTGGTCACATTGCGGCCCGGGGGCGGTCACGTGGTCTGCGAGATGCGGCTGGAGGATCTCAGGGATATCACCGCCGCGGTGCAGCGCTGCAGGCGGCTGCTCGACCTGGACGCGGATCAGCAAACCATCGACGCCTTCCTCGGCGCGGATCCGCGGCTCGGGCCGCTGGTTGCGGCCCGTCCCGGTCTGCGGGTGCCGGGCTGCGCCGACTCTGGCGAGCTGGCGATCCGGGCCGTGCTCAGCCGCCGGGCACGAGCCGCGACAGTGCGCGGCCGACTCGCTGACCTGGTCAGAACGTACGGCAGGCCGCTCTCCACCCCGTTCGGCCAGATAACGCACCTGTTTCCTGACATGTCAGTCCTGGCAGAGGCCGCATGCGCAGGCCGTGCCCAGCGCGGGCTGGCCTGCGCGCTGGCCGAGGAAACGCTCAGGCTGGACGCCGGGTGCGATCCGGACCACGTGCGCGCACAACTGCTCGACATCCCGGGGATGAGCCAGTGGGCGATCTCCTATATCCGTATGAGGGCCCTCGGCGACCCTGACGTCCTCATGCCCGGCCTGCCGGTGCGGCGTGCCGTGCACCGGTTGGCGGCCCAACCAGACCGATGGCGTCCCTGGCGCTCCTACGCCATGCGGCATCTGACGCTCATGCCCCGAACGCCGGAGTGCGCCCGGCAGAACATCCCCGCTGAGGCCTGCCTGCGCGAGCTCACGGGCTGAGCGGCCCGGCACCCGGGGCGCCAGGCGCTTTCACGCGCCCAGTCCCGCCAGCACCCGCTCGGCCTGCCGCTCCAAGGTGCCGGGCGGGTTGCGGGGGGACTCGAGGGAGTCGCAGGACAGCAGGAACAACCACATGAGGGCGTGCAGCCTGCGGTGCTCGCGCGTGCGCCGTTCCTCCTGCGGGCTCAGGCCGAACGCGGACGCGATCTCCACCTCGCCGTCCACCCACATCGACACGTGTTCGGCCACCTCTGCCACCTCGTACGCCACGTCGCTGCGCCCGGCGTCCTCGAAGTCGACCAGGCGGACGCGGGAACCGTCCCACAGGAAGTTGGCCAGGTTGCCGTCTCCGGCGCCGAACGCGGGCGTGACCCCCGACTCGCCCGGCGACCAGCTCTCCAGCCACCGCAGTCCCTCGTCGACGGCTTTGCCCGCCTGCGGCCCTCTGGGCTGCCAGGCCGCGGCGCGCCGCCTGATCCAGCCGGCGACCGCCGTGTTCGACCACGGGCGCACGGGTACGTCCCGCAGGGCGCCGTACGGGAGGGCGGCGTGCAGCCGGGCGCGCGCTTCGGCCATGGCGGCGACGTGCTCGGCCCGCACCTCTGTCCCGCGCATCGGCAGTCCGTCGATCCTGGTCATCGTGACCGAGCGGCCGTCGAAGGCCACGGGCTCGGGGGCCAGCCCGGGGGCGTGCTCGGCCAGGAGGGTCAGCGCCCGCCATTCGCGCTCGGCCGCGCCCGGCTTGCCGTCCGCGTACCGCTTGGTGATCAGATCGCCTTCTTGGACGAGCTCGTGCGTGTGCCGATGATCAGTCATCCCCGCATGCTAGGGGAGCAGGCGGGGCCGCCTGGTCGCCTCAAGCCGTAGCTCCAGCCGTCCCGCCTTGCTCCGCAGGAAGTCCCGCTCCACCTCGTTGCCCGCCCGTTCGATCGCCGCCGCGTACGCCTCGGCCGCCTCCGTCTCGCGTCCCAGCCGCCGCAGCAGATCGGCCCGTACGGCATGGAACAGGTGGTAGTCGTCGGCCGCCGGCCCGTCCAGCAGTTTCAGCGCCGGCTCCGCACCCTCCACCTCGGCCACGGCGACCGCCCGGTGCACCGCCACGACCGGCCCGGGGTCGAAGGCCATCAGCAGGTCGTAGAGCTGCAGGATCTGCCGCCAGTCGGTGTCATCGGCGGTCCGCGCGTCGCTGTGCACGGCGTTGACGGCAGCCTGGATCTGATAAGGGCCAGGCCGGTCGCGCTCCAGGCACCACCGCACGATGGCCTGCCCCTCGTCGATGAGCACGCGGTCCCACGACGTCCGGTCCTGCTCGGGCAGGGGCACCAGCTCACCGGCCTGTCCCGTACGCGCGGCACGCCGCGACTCGATCAGCAACATCAGCGCCAGCAACCCCATGACCTCGGGCTCCTCCGGCATGAGCTCGGCGAGCAACCGCCCCAGCCTGATGGCCTCCGCGCAGAGATCGTCCCGGACGAGCCGGTCACCCGAGCTGGCCGTGTACCCCTCGTTGAAGATCAGGTAGATCACGGCGAGCACGGCCCGCAGCCGCTCGGGCAGGTCGGCTTCGCGCGGGACCCGGTAAGGGATGCCCGCGTCCCTGATCTTGCGCTTGGCCCGCACGATCCGCTGCGCCATGGTCGGCTCGGGCACCAGGAACGCGCGGGCGATCTCCGGCGTCGTGAGCCCGCCCAGCAGCCGCAGCGTCAGCGCGACCCGGGCGCCGGGCGCGAGCGCGGGGTGGCAGCAGGTGAAGATCAACCGCAGCCGGTCGTCCCGTACGGGGCCCTGCTCCACGGGCTCGTGGAGGGCGTTCAGCAGCGCGGCCTGCGCATGCTTGCCGGACCGTGCCGCGTCCCTGCGCAGCCGGTCGATGGCCCGGTTGCGCGCGGTGGTGATGATCCACCCGGCCGCGCTCGGCGGCGGCCCCGCGGACGGCCACTGCCGCACCGCCACGGTGAAGGCCTCCTGGACCGCCTCCTCGGCGAGGTCGATGTCGCCGAAGGCCCGGACGAGCACGGCGACGGCCCGGCCATACTCTTCCCGGAATATCCGCTCAACCTCGGAAATAGGTCACCCCCGGCCGGAGAGTTGCCGCTCCATCATCTCGACCGCGTTCTTCGCGTTCAGCAACGAAGCCCCGGTGGCCTCACGGTAGATCTTGATCGCCTGGATCGTCTTCCCCTTCCGCAACGCCACGTAGAAGTCGGGCGGCAGTTGCGAACCCTGCTCAACGGAGTCGATCAGCGCGGGGTCGATGCCGAGGTGCCGCTGAAGGTAGGCGATCTGCGTCTCTAGCCGGGCAACTCTCTCTTCAAGGGATTCCATGCCCGAAACACTAGCTTCACCCGGCCCGGCGCGCGGGGCCGCGGAGAAGGGATCGTGACAGGTCAGGGATGTGTCGGGGCGACCACGACCTCGACCCGCTGGAACTCCTTGATGTCGGAATAACCGGTGGAGGCCATGGTGCGCTTGAGCGCGCCCATGAGGTTCATCGAGCCGTCGGCCACGCTCGACGGCCCGTGCAGGATCTGCGCCAGCGTCCCCACCGTCCCGAACTCGACCCGCCGCCCCCTGGGCAGGTCGGGGTGGTGCGCCTCGGATCCCCAGTGGAACCCGTGGCCGGGCGCCTCCGCGGCGCGGGCCAGCGGTGAACCCACCATCACGGCGTCGGCCCCGCAGGCGATGGCCTTGGCGATGTCGCCGGACGTGCCCATGCCACCGTCGGCGATCACGTGCACGTAGCGCCCGCCTGACTCGTCCATGTAGTCGCGCCGGGCCGCGGCGACGTCGGAGATCGCGGTGGCCATCGGCACGGCCACCCCGAGCACGTTGCGCGTCGTGTGGGAGGCGCCGCCGCCGAAGCCGACCAGCACACCCGCCGCGCCGGTGCGCATCAGGTGCAGGGCGGCCGTGTGGGTCGCGCAGCCGCCCACGATGACCGGCACGTCGAGCTCGTAGATGAACTGCTTGAGGTTGAGCGGCTCGGCCCGCCCTGACACGTGCTCGGCGGAGACGGTCGTGCCGCGGATGACGAAGATGTCCACGCCCGCGTCGATCACGGTCTTGTGGTATTGGACCGTGCGCTGCGGGGACAGCCGCACGGCGGTCGTCACCCCGGAGGAACGGATCTCCTCGATCCGCCGGCCGATCAGCTCCTCCTGGATCGGCGCCGCGTAGATCTCCTGCAGCCGCTTGGTCGCCGCCGCCGCGTCGAGCGTCGCGCACTCCTCCACCAGCGGCGAGGGGTCTTCGTAGCGGGTCCAGAGCCCTTCGAGGTCGAGCGGGGCCAGCCCGCCCAGCCGCCCGATCGCGATGGCGGTGGCCGGCGAGACCACGCTGTCCATGGGAGCGACCACCACGGGCAACTCGAACCGGTAGGCGTCGATCTGCCAGGCGATCGAGACCTCCTCCGGGTCACGGGTGCGCCGCGAGGGCACCAGGCCGATCTCGTCAAGCGAATATGCCCGCCGCCCGGTCTTGCCCCGGCCGATCTCCACCTGCTGAGTCATGAACTTACCTTCTGTGATAGTTCGGAGCTTCCACCGTCATCTGGATGTCGTGGGGGTGGCTCTCCTTGAGACCTGCCGCCGTGATCGGCATGAGCTCGCAGTCGGTGTGCATCTGCGAGATCGTGCGGCACCCGGCGTACCACATGCCCTGGCGCAGCCCGCCGATGAGCTGGTGGGCGACGGCCGCCACCGGGCCGCGATAGGGCACCTGACCCTCGATGCCCTCGGGGATGTATTTGTCCTCGCCGCCGACGTCGGCCTGGGCGTAGCGGTCTTTGCTGAAGGAGGCGCCGCCGCGCTCGCGGTTGCGTACGGCGCCGAGCGAGCCCATGCCGCGGTAGGACTTGAACTGCTTGCCGTTGATGAAGATCAGCTCGCCGGGCGACTCCTCGCACCCCGCGAGCAGTGAGCCCAGCATGACCGTGTCGGCGCCGGCGGCGATCGCCTTGACGATGTCGCCGGAATATTGCAGGCCGCCGTCGCCGATCACCGGCACGCCCGCGGGCGCGCACGCCCTGGAGGCTTCGTGGATGGCGGTCACCTGCGGGGCGCCGACCCCGGCGACCACCCGCGTGGTGCAGATGGAACCAGGGCCCACACCCACCTTGACCGCGTCGGCGCCCGCGTCGACGAGCATCTGCGCGCCCGCCCTGGTCGCGATGTTGCCGCCGATGACCTCGACCTTGCTGTTGGCCTTGATCTTGGCGATCATCTCGGCCAGGCCCTTGGAATGGCCGTGGGCCACGTCGACCACCACCACGTCGACCCCGGCCTCGATCAGCGCCTTGGCCCGCACCTCCGCGTCACCGCCGACGCCGACGGCCGCCCCCACGATGAGCCGGCCGTCGGCGTCTTTGGTGGAGAGAGGGTATTGCTCGCTCTTGGTGAAGTCTTTGACCGTGATCAGGCCGCACAGCCTGCCCTCGGCGTCGACGAGGGGCAGCTTTTCGATCTTGTTCTTCCTGAGGAGGGCGAAGGCGTCGTCACGCGACACCCCCACCGGCGCGGTGACCAGCGGCATCTTGGTCATGACCTGGTGCACAGGCCGCGACTGGTCGGCCTCGAAGCGCATGTCGCGGTTGGTCACGATGCCGACCAGCGTGCCTGACAGGTCGGTGACCGGCACCCCCGAGATCCGGTAGGTCGCGCACAGCCGCTCGACGTCGGCCAGCGTGTCGTCGGGGCTGCACGTCACCGGATTGGTGACCATGCCGGCCTCGGACCGCTTGACCAGATCGGCCTGCTGGGCCTGCTCGTCGACCGACAGGTTGCGGTGCAGGATGCCGATGCCGCCCTGCCGCGCCATGGCGACCGCCATGCGGGCCTCGGTGACGGTGTCCATGGCGGCGGAGACCAGCGGGATGGACAACGTGACGCCACGGGACAGGCGGGAACTGGTGTCGGCGTCACCTGGTTGGAGGTCGGAATATCCGGGCACCAGCAGCACGTCATCGAAGGTCAGACCCATCTCGGTGAACTTGGACATGCTGCGGCCCCCTCCTGCCGATGCGCTGATGCAGCCAAGTCTAGGGCCTGCCTCCAAAAGCGCACTCACGGCCTCGGGCCCGGCGCCGGAGGAGATTTTCCGGCCTCACAGCTCAGCGTTGGAGAAGACGCGTGTCGATGCCGGGAGCACGATGACCCCCACGGTCCGTCGTACTCCCGGCATCTCCCAGCGCTGGGGGATGGGGCGGTCGGTGACCCGCCCCATCCCCCAGCCACCGGCATCCAGACGTGGCGGCGCGTACGCACCACCGAACCCCCCTCCGCGTCCTGATGGGCGGCGCAGCCACACCTGCTTTCGGGATGCCGACGCTAGGTAAAGCCTGGGTCACTCACCGGAACATCGCAAGGTGAAAACGTGCAATTGCACGAAGTTGCACGCCTCCCCCGGCCAGTCGGCGGAACGAGCGGACACGGGCGCAATGCGGCGTTATTCTCGCGGCACGCCCGTGTCCCCCCTACGGAGCCGCCCACGATGCGCAATGAGCCCATAGCCGCGTCAGATCCCTACGAGACGCTGGGCCTCGACCCCGCCCAGAGGGCTCTCTACTCGACGGTGCTGCGCCTGCACAGAGCCACCCGCACCGACCTCGCGCAGGCCATCGACGGCCCCGTCGAGAAGGTCACCCGCCAGCTCGACGACCTGGTCAAGCTGGGCGTGGTGGACGAACGGTCGGGCGAATACCTGGCCCGCCACCCCGCGGCGGCGCTCGGGCGGGTGATCGCCGAGCGGCTCGAGCGGCTGGCCGAGGAGAGCCGGATGATCGACTCGGCGCTCGCGTCCATCCGGGGTTTGATCCACGACTACGACGCCGGCCGCGACTACCAGAGCGGGCCTTTCACGGTGGAGATGTTGAACGGGGCCGACGTCCTGTTCGAGAGCGTGGTCGGCATGGCCGTGCAGTCACCGCCGCTGGAATTGCACACTGCAATCCCGGACGAACGCACAATGAGCGATTTTGCTCGTAAATTTGCGAATCCATGGATTGATGCGCAACAACGAAATCTTCTTACCGTTCATGTGATCCTGCCGGTTTCCACGCTGGCACTCCCAGGCGTACGCGATCTGCTGACCCGCCTGGTCGAAGCCGGCGGCGACGTGCGCACGCTGGATCGTGTGCCGAGCTGGTTCATGGCCGCCGGTGCCGACGTGGCCGGTCTGCCCGCGTTCTGGGGCGGCAACCTGCCCGACCACGCCTACCACTTCTACCTCGTACGCACGCCGATCGTGGTGGGCATGCTCCGCGCGCTCTTCAGCGAGCTGTGGGGCCGCGCCACGCCCCTGCCATGGAGGCGCGGGACCGACGGGATGGCGCAGGTGCTGCGCCTGGCCGCCCAGGGCCTGTGCGACGAGTCGATAGCCCGGCAGCTCGGAATCTCGGTCAGGACGGTACGCGCCAGGTTCGCCGGCGCGATGGCCGAATTGGGCGCCCAATCACGCTTCCAAGCAGGTGTGGAAGCCGCCAGGCGCGGATGGCTGAGGTAATATCCACCGCTCGGGCCGCATCGGTCATATGGTGGGAAGGTGCTGGAAGACGTCCCCCGCGACCCGTTCGCGGACGACCCTAATGACCCTTCCTCGGCGATGGGCGCCCTAGACGACGCCGAGCCACTCACCGCGGCCGAACGCGACGAGGCCATCACCGACCTCGCCGACGTCGAGGTCTTCCGCTCCCTGCTCGAACCGCAGGGAGTGCTGGGCCTCGTGCTCGACTGCCCCGAATGCGGCGAGCAGCACTTCTTCGACTGGGAGCTGCTGCGCGGCAACCTGCGACAGATGATCGAGAAAGGCCAGCCACAGGTCCACGAGCCGGCCTTCCACCCCGACCCGGCCGACTACGTCAGCTGGGAATACGCCAGAGGCTATGTCGATGGCGTCATCGACACGGAGGAACGCCGCTGATCCACGTCGTCGAGCAGCACGGCCAGCAACCGTGCGGCCGGATCGCCTGAGTCAGGCATCTCTCCACGACCGAGCGCGTCGAGCAGCGCATCGGTCTCGTGCTCTGGGGTCAAGCCGACTCCAGCTCGGCCATCTGCCGCAACCTGGCCAGCGCCCGATGCTGGGCGACGCGGACCGCACCCGGTGACATGCCGAGTACATTACCGGTCTCTTCCGCCGAAAGCCCCGACACCACCCGCAGCAGCAACAACTCCCGCTGGTTCTCCGGCAGCCTGGCCAGCAGCCTGCGCGCGTGCTCCACCTCGATGTAGCGGACCACCGTCTCCTCGGGCCCGGGCCCGTCGTCAGGCCCGTCGGGCAGGTCCTGGGTCGGAACGGCCGAGCGCACGGAGCTCCGCAGCGCGTCGGCCACTTTGTGCGAGGCGATCCCGAACACGAAGGAGGCGAACGGCCGCCCCATGTCGCGGTAGCGCGGCAGCGCGGACAGGACCGCGATGCACACCTCCTGGGCGACGTCATCGGCAATGTGATATTGCCCTGAAACCCTGCCCAGCCTGGCACGGCAATACCGCACCACCATCGGACGCAACTCGCCGAGCAGAGATTCGATCGCACTGCGATCTCCCTGCACGGCGAGGCTCGTCAGTTCCCTAAGGTCGGAGTCATCCGTCCGTGCCGGAAGTCTCGACGCGAGCCTTACCCCAATTTTGGCGTCGGCGACGCTTCCCTCGCTCACGATAGGCATGATGCCCGCACTGATCCGGCCTGTCGTCATGGCGAACGGCTACGGATTGGTCACATTGAAGCGACGATAACTATCAGTAATCAAATGGGCACACTACGGCGAAACGGCTGACATAATGTTTCATCCCATAACCGGGAATGCACGACATTTGTCAGACCGCTGACGCTTATCACGCTCTCCCGGTTTACTGCAATATTCCACCTTTTCCCCCACTTCTCCCCACAATGCTGCGCCTTCACGCGCCGTGAGACCCGCCGCCGACCCCTGCCGAACGGGCGGGCGCGGAGCCGTTCCCGGCCCCCGCCAGGCGCGACGCGGCGACAGCGCCGCAGGTCCAGGCCGTGTTCATCGGGATCATGCCACAGGCATGGACCCGCGCTCCACCATGGGCGACCCTCCACCACTCCCACAGCCCCCGGC
>NZ_SMKP01000201.1:0-19260 GCF_004349015.1 Nonomuraea diastatica | reverse complement strand
GGCTTCGGCGGCGGGCGAGCTGTTCGAAGAGGATGCGGAGTTCCAGCTTGGCCAGGTGGTTGCCGAGGCAGAAGTGGGCGCCCCCGCCGCCGAAGCCGATGTGCGGGTTCGGGTCGCGGCCGATGTCGAAGACCTCGGCGTCGGGGAAGACCGTGGTGTCGCGGTTGGCGGAGGAGTAGAAGACCACGACCTTGTCGTCGGCTTTGATCTGCTGCCCGCCCAGCACCTGGTCGGTCGTCGAGGTGCGGCGGAAGAGGTTGACCGGGGAGACCCAGCGGACGATCTCGTCGGCGGCCGTCCTGGCGAGGGTGGGGTCGGCCACCAGGCGCTCCCACTGGTCGGGGTGCTCGAAGAGGGAGAGCATGCCGCCGGAGGCGGCGTTGCGGGTGGTCTCGTTGCCCGCCACGACCAGGAGGAGGACGAACAGGTCGAATTCGTTCTCGTCGAGCGTCTCGCCCTGCTCGTCGGGCTGGATCAGCTTGGTGACGATGTCGTTCTTGGGGTTGGCCCGGCGTTGCGCCGCGAGCTGGTTGGCGTAGGCGTAGACCTCCATGGCGGCGGCGGAGCCCTCTTCGGGAGAGGCGGCGTAGTCGGGGTCCTGGGCGCCGATCATGCGGTTCGACCAGTTGAAGACCTTGTCGCGGTCGGCCACGGGCGCGCCGAGCAGCTCGCAGATCACGTAGAGGGGCAGGGGCGCGGCCACTTCGGTGACGAAGTCGGCCTCACCGGAGCACTTGTCGAGGAGGTCGTCGCAGATGTCGCGGATGTGCTGTTCGAGGGCTCCGATCGTGCGCGGGGTGAAGCCCCGGTTGACCAGGGAACGCCGCCTCGTGTGCTCGGGCGGGTCCTGGTTGAGCATCATGTGCCGCTGGAGGGCGATCTGGTCGTCGGCCATCTCGTCGAACAGGGCCAGCCGCCGGTGGGAGGAGAAAAGATCGGAGTGCCGTGAGACGTGGACGACCTCGTCGTACGTGGTGACGGCCCAGAAACCGGGCTCACCGTCGTGCCAGTGGATCGGCGAGTTCGCGCGCAGCCAGGCCAGTTGGTCGTGCGGAGGTCCGGCGGTCGCGTAGACGTCCCTGTCGACGAGGTCGATGTGCACGCGGATCACCCTCTTGATCAAGCGCTTGGTTAGGCGGTACTGAAACGTGTTCTATTACGTCACTGGACGGCCGTCAAGGAGGCCTGTCGCCGAAGCCCTTAGACCGTTCCCGGCAGGCCCGATGGGGTGCTGGCGCCACCTGTCCTCCATGGTGCACGTTTTACCTCCGATGTTTGGGGCGGTGAGATTCTGGCTATGTGAACGTAGCCATCGGAGCGGTAACACGATTCACCGCCCACGACCCTGCCCTGGGAATCTTCCACGCGTCACGTATCCGAGGTATCCGGGTCGCTGCCCTTGACATGCTCAGCACGCTCGCACGAGCATCAGGGAATGAGACATCCGATGAATAGACGAAGGATGCGGTGTGAAGCTGCTGCGAGTAGGACCTGCCGGCCAGGAAAGGCCGGTGGTGCTGGATGACGCCGGGAAGCTGCGCGACATCGGGGAGCGCGAGATCGACGGCGCCTTCCTCGCTTCCGGGGGAGTGGCGCGCGTCCGCGAGGCGCTCGAACGCGGCGATCTGCCCCTCGTCGGCGCCGAGGGGTTGCGGATCGGCGCCCCCCTCGCGCGCCCCGGCAAGATCGTCTGCATCGGCCTGAACTACAGCGACCACGCCGCCGAGTCCGGTGCCGAGGTGCCGGCCGAGCCGGTCGTGTTCATGAAGGCCTCCAGCACCATGATCGGGCCTCATGACGAGGTGCTGGTCCCGCGGGGGAGCGTGAAGACCGACTGGGAGGTGGAGCTGGCCGTCGTCATCGGCCAGGAGGCCCGCTACCTGGGCAGCGCGGAGGAGGCCCGAGAGGTGATCGCCGGCTACGCGATCTCCAACGACGTCTCCGAGCGCGAGTTCCAGCTCGAACGCGGCGGCCAGTGGGACAAGGGGAAGTCGTGTGAGACGTTCAACCCGTTCGGTCCCTGGCTGGTGACGGCCGACGAGGTGGGCGACCCGCAGCGACTGCCCCTGCGCCTCTGGGTGAACGGCGAGCTGCGCCAGGACGGCGACACCAAGAACATGATCTTCGATGTGGCCGAGGTGGTGCGCTACCTGAGCCAGTTCATGGTCCTGGAGCCGGGCGACGTGATCAACACCGGGACGCCCGCCGGGGTGGCGATGGGGATGCCGGGGCAGCCGTACCTCCGGGCCGGTGATGTGATGGAGTTGGAGATCGAAGGGCTGGGCCGGCAGCGCCAGACGGTGGGGCAGGCATGAGCGGCTACCGCATCACCGGGATGAGGACGCACGACGTGCGGTTCCCGACCTCGCGTGAGCTCGACGGCTCGGACGCGATGAACCCCGACCCCGACTACTCCGCCGCCTACGTCGTCCTCACGACCGACGACGGGCACGAGGGCCACGGGTTCGCGTTCACGATCGGGCGCGGCAACGACATCCAGACCGCGGCCATCACCGCGCTGGAGCCGTACGTCGTCGGCCAGGACGTCGAAGACCTCGGCGTTCTCTACCGCGACATGGTCAACGACTCTCAGCTGCGGTGGCTGGGGCCGGAGAAGGGCGTCATGCACATGGCGATCTCCGCCGTGGTCAACGCCCTGTGGGATCTCAAGGCCAAGCGGGCGGGCAAGCCCTTGTGGCGGCTGCTGGCCGAGATGTCGCCCGAGGAGATCGTCGGTCTCGTCGACTTCCGCTACCTGAGCGACGCACTGACCCGGGACGAAGCCCTCGAAATCCTGAAAAAGGCGGAGAAGGGAAAGGCGGAGCGGATCGGCCACCTGGTCGAGGCCGGCTACCCCGCCTACACGACCTCACCCGGCTGGCTCGGCTACGACGACGAGAAGCTGCGCAGACTCTGCAAGGAGGCCCTCGACCAGGGCTACGGGCAGATCAAGCTGAAGGTCGGCGCCGACCTCGACGACGACCGGCGCCGCTTCAGGGTGGCCCGCGAGGTGTGCGGGGCCGGCTATCCGATCGCGATCGACGCCAACCAGCGCTGGGACGTCGGCTCCGGCATCGCGTGGGTCAACGCGCTGCGGGAGTTCGATCCCCACTGGGTCGAGGAGCCGACCAGCCCCGACGACGTGCTCGGCCACGCCGCCATCGCCCGGGGCATCGCACCGATCCCGGTGGCCACCGGCGAGCACGTCCAGAACCGCATCGTGTTCAAGCAGCTGCTGCAGGCCGAGGCCGTCTCCTACGTGCAGATCGACTCGGCCCGCGTCGGCGGGGTCAACGAGAACCTCGCGATCTTGCTGCTCGCGGCCAAGTTCGGCGTCCCGGTGTGCCCCCACGCGGGCGGCGTCGGGCTGTGCGAGCTGGTGCAGCACCTGTCGATGTTCGATTACGTGGCGGTCACCGGCTCCATGGACGGCCGCGTGATCGAATACGTCGACCACCTGCACGAGCACTTCGTCGACCCTGTCGTCGTCAGGAACGGCCGGTACGCCGCCCCGTCCGCGCCGGGCTTCAGTGCGGAGATGCACGCAGCGTCGATCGCCGCGCACACCTTCCCCGACGGCGAGGTCTGGAGGAACCCGTGACCCTGAAAGCGATCGTGACCGGTGGCGGCTCCGGCATCGGCCTGGCCACGGCCGCCGAGCTGACCGGGCGCGGGATGAAGGTGGCCTGCCTCGACCTCAACCCGCCGGGCGAGCCGTACATCGGGATCAAGGCGGACGTCACCGACGACGCGGGGGTCAGGTCCGCGGTGGCGGAGGCCGCCGAGCGCCTGGGCGGCATCGACGTGCTGGTCAACAACGCGGGCATCGGCGCTCAGGGCACCATCGAGGATAACCCGGACACCGAGTGGCACAAGGTATATGACGTCAACGTGCTGGGCATGGTCCGGGTGGCACGGGCGGCGCTGCCGTACCTCAGGAGGTCGGAGCATGCCGCCATCGTCAACGTCTGCTCGGTCGCGGCCACCTCGGGGCTGCCGAACCGGGCGCTCTACAGCGCGACCAAAGGCGCGGTGCAGTCGCTGACGCTCGCCATGGCGGCCGACCACATCCACGAGGGCATCCGGGTCAACTGCGTCAACCCGGGCACCGCCGACACACCGTGGGTCGCCAGACTGCTCGACGTGGCCGACGACCCCGAGGCGGAGCGGGTGGCGCTGGCTGCCAGGCAGCCGATGGGCCGCCTGGTCACCCCGGAGGAGGTCGCCGCGGCGATCGCCTACCTCGCCGGCCCGCAGGCGAGCGCCACCACCGGCACCGTCCTCGCGGTCGACGGCGGCATGCAGGGGTTGCGGCTCAGACCCAACTGATCGAGAAAGGTGACACCCCCATGAAGCTCGGATCGGCGGCCGCGGCGGCGGCCCTCTTGGCGATCGTCGCCGCGTGTGGCTCAGAAACCACGGCGGGAGGAGGGAACGGCGGCACCAAGATCGGCATCGATCACCCGCGCGCCGACTCCGACTTCTGGAACTCCTACATCAAGTACGTCCCGCAGATGGCGGGCGAGCTCAAGGTCGACCTCATGCCTGCCACCAACTCGCAGAACGACGTGGCGAAGCTGGTCAACAACGTGCAGGCGCTGATCGGCCAGGGGGCCAAGGTGATCGTCATGGCCCCGCAGGACACCGGCGCGGTCGCCAACACGCTGCAGCAGCTGGAGAACAGGAAGATCCCCGTCGTGACCGTCGACACCCGGCCGGACAAGGGCAAGGTCTACATGGTCGTACGCGCCGACAACCGCGCGTACGGCACCAAGGCGTGCGAGTTCCTCGGCGAGAAGCTCGGCGGCAAGGGCAAGGTCGTGCAACTCCAGGGCGCGCTCAGCTCGATCAACGGCCGTGACAGGTCGGAGGCGTTCCTGGAGTGCATGAAGGCGAAGTTCCCCGGCATCACGGTCTTCAGCGAACCGACCGAGTGGGAGGGCAGCAAGGCGGCGTCCATGTTGCAGACCCGCCTGGAGCAGAACCCCGACATCAAGGGGATCTACATGCACGCCGGAGGTGTGCACCTGGCCCCGACGTTGCAGGTGCTCAGGCAGAAGGGGCTGCTCGTGCCGCCGAGCGACCCCAAGCACATCTTCGTGGTCTCCAATGACGGCATCCCGCAGGAGTTCGCGTCGATCCGCAAGGGCGACATCGACGCCACCGTCTCGCAGCCGGCCGACCTGTACGCGAAATACGCGCTCTTCTACGCCAAGGCGGCGGCGGACGGCAAGACGTTCAAACCCGGCCCGACCGACCACGGCAGCACGATCATCCAGCTCCCGAACGGCCTGGAGGACCAGCTTCCCGCGCCGCTCGTGACCAAGGACAACGTGGACGACAAGGGCCTCTGGGGCAACCAGGCCGGCTGATGAACCTTCATGTTGAAGCCCGGAACGTCGTCAAGCGGTTCGGCCCCACCACCGCGCTCGACGGCGCGGGCATCGAGATCGCCGAGGGCGAGACCCGCGCGCTCGTCGGCAGGAACGGCGCCGGCAAGTCCACCCTGGTGTCGATCCTCACCGGGCTCCTGCGGCCCGACCGGGGCGAGGTGCTGTTCTCGGGAGAGCCGGCCCCGCCCCTCGCCGACCGCGACGCCTGGCGGCGCCGCGTCGCCTGCGTCTACCAGCATTCGACGATCATCCCGGCGCTGTCGGTCGCCGAGAACCTCTTCCTCAACCGCCAGTCGGGCAGGGGCAGCGTGATCAAGTGGCGGGCGCTGCGGGGCAGGGCGCGCGAGCTGCTGGACACGTACGAGGTGGACGTCGACGCGCAGGCGCTGGCCGGAGACCTCACCGTGGAGCAGCGCCAGCTCGTCGAGATCGCCCGCGCGCTGTCGTTCGGGGCCAGGTTCATCATCCTCGACGAGCCGACCGCGAGACTGGACGGGCCGGCCATCGAGCGGTTGTTCGCCCGTATGCGCTCACTCCGCGAGCAGGGCGTCACGATGATGTACATCTCCCACCACCTCGACGAGGTCTACGAGATCTGCCAGAGCGTCACGGTGTTCCGCGACGCCCGCCACATCGTGACCAGCCCGGTCGCCGACCTCCCGCACGACGAGCTGGTCGCCGCGATGACGGGGGAGGCCACGGTCGCGTACGCGTCACGTTCGCGCACGCCCGGCGACACGGTCGTGTTGTCGGGCGCGGGCCTGTCGCTCGCCGGCCGCTACCAGGACGTCGACCTCTCGGTCAGATCCGGCGAGGTCGTCGGCCTGGCAGGCTCCGCGAGCAGCGGCAAGGTCGGCCTCGCAGAGACGCTGGTCGGGCTGCACAAGGCCGATTCCGGCACGGTCACGGTCAACGGCAGGCGGATCCGGCCGGGCGACGTGCCGGCCGCGCTGCGGGCCGGGCTCGGCTGGGTGCCGCAGGACCGCCATCGCGAGGGCTTCGTCCCGCTGCTGTCCGTGGGGGAGAACGCCACGTTCCCGATCGCCCGCAAGCTGGGGCGCTACGGCCTGGTGTCGCCGGTGCGCCGCCGGGCCAAGGCGGAGGAGATGATCGAAAGCCTGGACATCAAGACGGAAGGAGCCGATCAGCCGGTCGGTGACCTGTCCGGGGGCAACGCCCAGAAGGTGGTGTTCGCGCGGGCGCTCGTGGACGACCCGTCGGTGCTGGTGGTGATCAACCCGACCGCGGGCGTCGACGTCAAGGCCAAGCAGGCGCTGCTCGGCGCCGTCGAGGACGCCGTCGAGCGGGGCGCGGGGGCCGTCGTGGTCTCCGACGAGCTCGACGACCTGCGCATCTGCGACAGGGTGCTGGTGATGTTCCACGGGAGGGTCGTCAAGGACATGCCACGTGGCTGGACCGACCACGAGCTCGTGGCCGTGATGGAAGGCATGGAAGAGTGACCAGTTTGACTGTGCCGGCCCCCCGGGCGCGGCTGGCCCGGTTCCGCGACCTGACGCTCGTGCCGGTGATCGTGCTGCTGCTCGTCGTGGGCGCGGTCCTCGACCCGACGTTCCTGACGGCGGGCAACCTGACCAACGTGCTCCAGCAGCAGGCGGCGATCTCGCTCCTCGTGCTGGCCGAGGCGATGATCCTCATCGCCGGCAAGTTCGACCTGTCGCTGGAGTCGACGGTCGGCACCGCGCCCGCGATCGCCGTGATGCTCATCATCCCGGTGTCGGCGGGCGGATTCGGCATCGGGCTGCCCGGCACCCTGGTGATCCCGCTGGCGCTGCTGGTCGGCGCCGCCATCGGAGCGTTCAACGGTTTCCTGATCGTCAGGTTCCAGCTGTCGGCGTTCATCGTCACGCTGGCCATGCTGATCGTCGTGCACGGCTTCCTGCAGGGGCCGACGGAGGGCAAGACGTTGTTCCAGCTGCCCGACTCGATCCTCTATCTCGGCAGCGCGCTGTGGCTGGGCCTGCCTGCGGCCATCTGGATCGCGGGCGCGCTGTTCGCCGCCGGCATCTTCGCCCTCGGTTATCTCCGAGCCGGCCGCGCGCTCTACGCGATCGGCGGCAACGCCGACGCCGCCCGCGCGGCGGGCATCCGCGTCGACCGGGTGCTGTGGGGCGTGTTCATCCTGGGCGGCACGCTGGCGGCGCTGGCCGGGATCCTCGAAACGGGACGCCTCGGGGCGATCGGCAACAACCAGGGCGTCGGGTGGATCTTCATGGTGTTCGCGGCGGCCGTCATCGGCGGCGTCAGCATGGACGGTGGCAAGGGCACCATCCTGGGCGCGCTCACGGGCGTGCTGGTGATCGGCCTCGTGCAGAACATCCTCACGCTGATCGGCGTGTCGGGCTTCTGGCAGCCGGTCATCTACGGCGCGATCATCCTCGTCGCGCTGATGATCAGCAGAATCGCGGGCGGAAAGGCACAAGATTGAACGTGATGGAGCTGCCGCGCCACGGGCTCGGCGGGGCGCCCCTGGGCAACCTCTTCGAGTCGGTCGCGGACGAGCAGGCCCGCGCCACGGTGGACGCCGCGTGGGAACGGGGCGTGCGCCTGTTCGACACCGCGCCCCACTACGGGCTCGGCCTGTCGGAGCGCCGCATGGGCGCGGCGCTGGCCGGGCGCTCGGGCTACGTGTTGTCCACGAAGGTCGGCCGCCTGCTGGTGCCCGCGTCGTCGCGGGACGGGCGTGACGGCGAGGGCTTCGACGTGCCGGCCGCGATCGAGCGGGTGTGGGACTTCTCGGGCGACGGCGTCCGCAGGTCGCTGGAGGAGTCCCTTGACCGCCTCGGGTTGCCGGCCGTCGACATCGTGCTCATCCACGACCCGGACGACCACGTCGACCAGGCGATCGCGGAGGCGTATCCGGCGCTGGCCGAGCTGCGGGACCAGGGTGTGGTGAAGGCGATCGGCGTCGGGATGAACCAGTGGCAGGCGCCGCTGCGTTTCGTCCGGGAGACCGGCGTCGACGTCGTCATGCTCGCGGGCCGCTACACCCTGCTCGACCAGTCGGGCCTGCCGCTCCTGGAGGAGTGCGCCGAGCGCGGCGTCCGCGTGCTGGCGGCCGGGGTGTTCAACAGCGGCATCCTGGCGACCCACGAGCCGTCGGGCACCTACAACTACCAGCCGGCGCCGGCCGAGCTGGTGGGCCGGGCCAGGAGCATCGCCGCCGTCTGCGAGCGCCACGGCGTCACGCTGCCCCAGGCGGCCATGGCCTTCCCGCTGCGCCACCCGGCCATCGCGTCGATCGTCGTGGGTGCCCGCGCGCCCGAAGAGGTCCACACGAACGCCACCCTGTGGTCCCGGCCGGTCACCGACACGCTCTGGGAGGAGCTCAAGGCGGAAGGGCTGCTGCCGGCCTGACCGCACCCGCCTCCCATAGGGCGGTCACGAGGGGATGAACAGCCAGGATTTCGACGGCCCCGGTTCGTACGGCGCGTCCAGACGCTTGGCCACCACCCCAGGCAACCCCTGTTCGCGGGCCGCCTGCCGCACCGGCCCCGCCTCGCCCGGCCAGGACGGCGCGGTCTGCCAGTGGGCGCCCGCGAGGTCGAGCGCCTCCAGCGCGGCCCTGCGGGCCGTGTAGGGCTGGTCCACCAGCGACCGCCCGTCGTCGTAGAGGAGGTCGTAGAAGACCAGGATCTCGGCGCCGCCGAGGGTGGCGAGCTCGCCGTCCAGCAGTGCCGTGCGGCTGCCGAACGACTCCGCCAGCTCGCGCAACCACGGGTGCTCGCGGGACGCCGTGGTGCGGCCGCCCTCGACGGGCACCAGCAGCCGGCGCCCGCCCCACGCGAACTCGTAGGCGTAGGCGGAGGCGTCGCGCGGCGGTCTGGCGCGTTCGGTGGGCAGCATGGGCCCGGCGTCCGGGAACGGGTCGCGGACCGGGGGATCCATGCGGTGGATCATCCAGTTCGCGCCCCGGGTCCGGAACAACACGAACCGGCCGGAGACCCGCCTGCCGTGCAGGACGAACTTGACCTCGCGCTCCGACCACTTCTCCGTGTCGTACGTACCGGTGTCCCAGATGGTCATGGTGCCGCCGCCGTATTCGCCCTTGGGGATCTCGCCGTGGAAGGTGAGGTATTCCATCGGGTGGTCCTCGGTGTGCACGGCCAGGTGGTTGGTGGCGGGGTCGGCGGGCAGGCCTTTGGGCACGGCCCAGGAGGCCAGCACGCCGTCGCGTTCCAGCCGCAGGTCCCAGTGCAGCGACCGTGCGTGGTGCTCCTGGATGACGAACGCCCGGTCGTCTCCTGGGGCCGGGGGTTCGGCGGGCACGGGCTCGGGGGTGCGTTTGTCGTCGCGCTTGCTCCGATATCTCGCGAGTCTGTCGGACACAGCAGGGTCCTACCCGTCTGTGCTCTCTCTGATCACCAGCTGGTACGCCACCCGGATCTCCCGCGCCTCGGCCTGCGAGCCCTTGGTCATGCGGGCGGCCAGCAGATCGATCGCCTGGCGGGCGATCGCCTGTTTGTCGGGGGAGATCGTGGTGAGGGTCGGCGTGGCGTACCTGCCGTCCTCGATGTCGTCGAAGCCGGCCAGCGCCACCTCGCCGGGCACGGCGTGGCCGCGCTCCAGCAGCGTGCGCAGGGCGCCGAGGGCCAGTAGGTCGTTGAAGCAGAAGACCGCGTCCGGCGCCTGGCCCGAGTCGAGCAGCCGGGCCATCGCGCGTGCGCCGTCGGCGCGGTGGTAGGTCTCGACGTGCTGGACGAGTCGGTCGTCGGCGGGCAGGCCGGCCTCGGCCAGCGCCTCGAAATAGCCCGCCAGCCGCAGCCGTGACGTCTCCGCGGCGACGTCGTCCTGGGCGCCGATCGCCGCGATGCGCCGCCGGCCGGTCGCGGCCAGGTGAAGGGTGGCCTCCTTGGCCGCCGCCACGTTGTCCACCACGACGTGGTCGGCGGGCCCGTCGTAGACGCGCTCGCCCAGCAGGACCATGGGGGTGTCGTCCATGCGGGCGGCCAGGTCCTCGGGCGTCAGCGCGAGCGGGCTGAAGATCAGGCCGTCGATCAGGTGGGCGCGGAACCCCTCGGCGACGAGCTGCTCGCGCTCGCGGGAGGCGCCCGTCTGGTCGATCAGCACCGTCAGCCCGCGTTTCTCCGCCGCGGTCACCACGAACCTGGCCAGCTCCGCGAAGTAGGGGATGTCCAGCTCGGGCACGGCCAGGGCGATAATCCCGGTGCGGCCCTGCCGCAGGTTTCTGGCCGACAGGTTGGGACGGTAGTTGAGCTCCTTGATGGCCGCCTCGACCCGGCTCCTGGTGGCCGGGGTGACGTGCACGTAGCCGTTGACGACGTTCGAGACGGTCTTCACCGAGACTCCGGCCAGCCTGGCCACGTCCTTGAGACCGACGCGGGGTTTCTCCATGACGAGAAAGTCTATAATTGTGTTTACAACGTTGAATACAACGATGTATAGATGGGCAGTACCCCGACGAAGGAGGACTGCCCATGGAATCCGCCAAGCTCACCCTGGACCCGGCGTTCGAGGTCGGCCCGGTCGAAAGGCGACTGTTCGGCTCACTCGTCGAGCACATGGGGCGCTGCGTGTACACGGGCGTGTTCGAGCCCGGGCACCCGCGGGCGGGCGACGACGGGCTGCGCCGCGACGTCATCGAGCTGACCAGGGAGATGGGCGTCACCACCGTGCGCTACCCGGGCGGCAACTTCGTCTCGAACTACGAATGGGAGGACGGCGTCGGGCCCGCCTCCGAGCGGCCCACCAGGCTCGACCTGGCCTGGCGGCAGATCGAGACGAACGCCTTCGGACTGGACGAGTTCATGACCTGGCTGCGGGAGGTGGACGCCGAGCCGGTGATGGCGGTCAACCTGGGCACCAGAGGCATCGGGGAGGCGCGCGACCTCGTCGAATACGCCAACTTCCCTGGCGGCACCCGATGGTCCGACCTGCGGATCAAGCACGGCGTGCCGGAGCCGTACGGCATCCGGGTCTGGTGCCTGGGCAACGAGATGGACGGGCCCTGGCAGATCGGGGGCAAGACCGCCGACGAGTACGGCAGGCTCGCGTTCGAGGCGGCCAAGGCCATGCGCCGGGTGGACCCCGACCTGGAGCTCGTCGCCTGCGGCAGCTCGAACATGCGGATCCCGACGTTCGGCTCGTGGGAGGCCACGGTCCTGGAGCACTGCTACGACCAGGTCGACTACATCTCCGCGCACTCCTACTACGACCCGGTGGGCGGCAGCCGGGCCGACTTCCTGGCCTCGGCGGTGGAGATGGAGCAGCAGATCGAGGGCGTGATCGCCACGGCCGACCACGTGGCCGCCAGGCTCGGCAGCCGCAAGCGGCTCAAGGTCTCCTTCGACGAGTGGAACGTCTGGTCGCAGAGCCTGTTCGGGGGCGAGAGCAGCCTGGACTGGGAGCACGCGCCGCGCATCATCGAGGAGGAGTACGACGTGGCCGGCGCGGCCGTCGTCGGCAGCCTGCTCATCACGCTGCTCAACCACGCCGACCGGGTCGGCATCGCCTGCCAGGCCCAGCTCGCCAACGTGATCGCCCCCGTCCGCACCGAGCCGGGCGGGCCCGCCTGGCGGCAGACGATCTTCCACCCGTTCGCGCTCACCGCCGCCCACGCCCGCGGCCGCATCCTGCGCGTGCAGGCCACGGCTCCGGTCATGCCGACCGAGCGGTACGGCGAGGTGCCCGTGCTGGCCACCGCGGCGACGCTGGACGACGACCGGCTAGCCGTCTTCGCGGTCAACCGCGGCGAACGGCCGCTGCCGGTGGAGATCGACTTGCGCGGCCTGCCGCAGGCATCGGACCTCTCGCACGTCACGGTCGCCGATGACGACGCGGGCGCGCGTAACACCGAGAGGGAGCCGCGCCGGGTCGAGCCGCGGCCCGCCGACGGGGTGGCGATCGACGGCGATCGGCTCACCGCGGTCCTGCCGCCGGTGTCCTTCAACATCCTGAAGGCGCGGCTCTCCTAGCGTGCGGGGACCTCCAGCGGCCGCAGCGCCTCGTGCGGCGGCACGCGATCAGTCGAGCTCCAGCGCCCGGCGCAGCCACGACTCCACCCCGGCCACGTGCACGGTGGCCCAGGAGCGGGCGACGTCGGGCCGGCGGGCTGCGATGGCGTCGTAGATTGCGGTGTGCTGCTCCCTGGTCTTCTCCATCGCGCCCTCCTGCGTGAGCCCGCGCCAGATCCGCGCCCGAGTGGTCGGAC
Organism: Nonomuraea diastatica; assembly: GCF_004349015.1. NCBI lineage: Bacteria > Bacillati > Actinomycetota > Actinomycetes > Streptosporangiales > Streptosporangiaceae > Nonomuraea > Nonomuraea diastatica. The sequence continues at coordinate 6,678 of NZ_SMKP01000201.1, read as the reverse complement.
CTGACAGGCTCTCGATGAACGAGCACAACACGCTGTTGCCCGACCCCCGGGCGATGCGCTGGTGGAACTCCAGGTCGTTGGCCACCAGCTCCTCGACCGTGGGCATGGCGGGCAGCGCGTCCAGGATCGCGCGCAGCTCGGCGATGTCCTGGTCGGTCATCAGCTCGGTCGCCATCGCCGTGGCGGCGGGCTCGAGGATGCGGCGGACCTCGAAGAACTGCAGCACCGTGTCGTCGCGGTGCAGGTCGAGCACGAACGACATGGTGTCGAGCAGCAGGCGCGGCTCCAGGCTGGTGACGTACGTGCCGTCGCCCTGGCGCACGTCGAGCACGTTGATCAGCGACAGCGCGCGCACGGCCTCGCGCAGCGAGTTGCGTGACAGGCCGAGCCGCTCGGCGAGGTCGGCCTCCTTGGGCAGCCGGTCGCCGGGGGCCAGCTCGCCGGAGACGATCATCTGCTTGATCTTGTCGATGGCCGCGTCGGTGACCGCCACACTTCTCTCCCTAGACATCGGATGTCTAGGAGTCTAGGGCTTGGAAGCGGACCGGCTCGGCACCGGCATGGCGGCGCACGTGGCCCTGCACCTCCAGGGCGCGCAGGTGGGCAGCGGCCTCACCGGCCGCCATGCCTCTCAGCATGGGGGACAACTCTTCCCATGGCCTGTTCCAGGTCATCATCGCGGCGACCTCCCAGATGGTCAGCGGCTCCGGCCGCTGGGCCAGGAGGGCGCGCAGCCGTTGGAGCTTCTCCTCGTGATGGTCGCGGATCTCGGTGGCCCGCGCGGCCACATCCGGAAATGTCCATTCATGTGCTGGCAGCGCGTCCAGCGGCCCGAACCCGGCCACCCGGTCCAATGATTGCAGGAAATCACCGAGCGGATCGACGTCATACCGGTCGTAGGGATAGATGCCGATGTGCGGGGTGATGCCAGGAAGGACGTGGTCACCGGTGAAGAGCCGGTCGGCGTCCTCCAGGTGCAGGCAGATGTGGCCGGGGGTGTGGCCGGGCGTGTGCACGGCCCGCAGCCGGCGCCCCGGCAGGTCCACCAGGTCGCCGTCGCGCAGCTCACGATCGGGCGGCGCCGGCGGCGCGGGACGGCCGCCCATCGCCTCGCGCGCCTCGCCGGGATCGGCCCCCGCCCGCCTGAGCATGTCGGACTGGAACGTGTCGTGCGCGTCGCCCACATACTCGATCATCAGCCTGACCAGCGCCGCGTCGTCCTCGTGCATGGCGATCCAGGCGCCGGACGCCTCCCTGACCTGCCCGGCGAGCCCGGCGTGGTCGGGATGGAAATGGGTGACGACCACCCCGCGCACGGAGGCCACGTCCATGCCGAGCGCGGCCAGGCCGCCGCTGAGCGCCTCCCACGCCTCCGGATGGTTCCAGCCGGCGTCGACCAGCACCGGCCCCGCGGGCGACTCGACGGCGTAGACGAGCGTGTAGCCGAGCGGGTTGCCGGGGATCGGCACCGGCACGCTCCACACCCCGCCGCCGAGGTCCTGCGGCCGTTGCTCGATGTACGGCCTGCGTCTGGTCCTCATACGCCCCCGATCGTGTTCCCTGCGTGAAAATTGTGCTGAGAAATCAGCCGATGCGCTCCAGGATGGTCGCTGTGGCCAGCGCCCCACCCGCGCACATCGTGACCAGCGCGGTCGCCGAGTCCGACCGCTCCAGCTCGTGCAGGGCCGTGGTGATCAGCCGCGCTCCCGTGGCCCCCACCGGGTGGCCGAGCGCGATCGCGCCGCCGTTCGTGTTGACCCTGTCCAGGTCGGGCGCGTGCACGCTCGCCCACGACAGCACCACCGACGCGAACGCCTCGTTCACCTCGAACCTGTCGATGTCGCCGATCGTCATGCCGGCCGCCGCGAGAACCTTCGCCGTCGCGTCCACGGGCCCGTCCAGGTGGTAGTACGGCTCCGCGCCGACGAGGGCCTGGGCCAGGATGCGCGCCCGGGGCCGCAGCCCGTGCCGGCGCGCCGCCCCCTCGCTCATCACCAGCACGGCCGCCGCTCCGTCGGAGATCTGCGAGGAGGTGCCAGCCGTGTGCAGCGCACCCTCCGCCACCGGCTTGAGCCCGGCCAGGCTCTCCACGGTGGTCTCGCGCAGCCCCTGGTCCTTGCGCACCTCGCCGACGGGCACGATCTCCCGCTCGAACCGCCCGTCGGCCCACGCCTTGGCCGCCAGCCGCTGCGAGCGCGCCCCGAACCAGTCGAGCCGCTCGCGTGTCAGCCCGCGCCGCCGCGCGATCCGCTCGGCCGCCGTGAACTGGTCGGGCAGGTCGATGGTCCAGTCGTCGGGGCGCGGCCTGGCGGGGCGTACGTTGCTGCCCAGCGGCGCCCGGCTCATCACCTCGACCCCGCACCCGATGCCGGCCTCGATCACGCCCGCGCTGATCAGGGCCGCCGCCAGGTGCACCGCCTGCTGCGACGACCCGCACTGCGCGTCGATCGTGGTGACGCCCGTCTGGTAGGGCAGCCCGGCGTAGAGCCACGCGTGCCGGCCGACGTGCCCGCCCTGCTCGCCCGCCTGCGTCACGCAACCGGCGAACACCTGGCCGACGGCCGCCGGCTCAAGGCCGGAGCGTTGCACGAGCCCGTTCATCGCCGTGGCCAGAACCTGTTGCGGTTTGAGCTCGGCGAGCCAGCCCGCCCGCTTGCCGATGGGGGTGCGAACGGCCTCGACGATCACAGGTGTGCCCACTGTCGCCTCCAGAACGATGCTCTGGAGGCGACAGTAACGCGTTCTACTTTGTCGCGGAAGCCTTGGCCGGCAAGGTCTCCGGCAGGCCGAACGTGTCGAACAGGCGCTTCTCGAAGAACATCCCGACGTGGCTGATGCGCTCTCCGGAGAACGTCACCACCATCAGCGCGAACTGCCGGTGGACGCCGCCCTCGAGGTGGTAGAGCGCGAAGGACGGCTGGCCGTTGGCGGCGATCGGCACCAGCCGCAGGTCGCCCGCCTTCTCGGCCGGGCAGCGCACCTTGACGAGTTCGGCGATCGTCCGCGGCCCTTGGTACCACCCGACGTAGGGCGGCATCTCCCAGACCGCGTCCTCGGTGAACAGGTGGACCAGGCTGTCGATGTCGTAGCTCTCGAACGCCGCGACGTATCGGTCGAGCTGCTCACGCTGCTCCCGCGTCAGCGGCTCGACCGGGTCGTCCATGGTCGGCGACACGTCCTTGAGCTGGGCACGGGCTCGCTGGAGGATGCTGTTGACGGCGGCGGTGGAGACGCCGACCGCCTCGGCCACCTCGGCCGCCTTCCACCGGAGCACGTCGCGCAGGATCAGCACCGCGCGCTGCCGGGGCGGCAGGTGTTGCAGCGCGGCGATCAACGCGAGCCTGATGCTCTCGCGCGAGGTGACGATCGCGGCCGGGTCGTCGGCGCCCGCGCCCGCCAACGCGTCGGGCACGGGCTCCAGCCACGGCACCTCGGTGTCCTGCACCAAAGGCGCGGTGGCCTCCGTGCTCGGCGCCCCGAGGCCCGTGGGCAGTGGCCGCCTGCCCCGGCTCTCGAGCGCGGTCAGGCAGGTGGTGGTGGCGATGCGATAGAGCCACGTACGCAGCGAGGAACGACCCTCGAAGCCGTCGTAGGCACGCCACGCGCGGAAGTACGTCTCCTGGACGAGGTCCTCGGCGTCGTGCACCGAGCCCATCATCCGGTAGCAGTGCGCCAGCAGCTCGCGCCGCATCGGATCAGCCTGCCGGAGGAAGTCCTCGTTCGTCGGCTTGTCGGTCATACCCCCTGTATAAACGCCGCCACTGACATAACGGCGAGTTTTTGCCTTTGGCCGGTCGAATCGGATAGAACAATCATGGACCGACAGGGAAACCACGACCGGTCGGCGGGCCCAGGGCACGCTCCGTAACGGTGGCGCGCCACGGAAGGGTCAGCGGGCGTTTCCTGGAGGGCGGCCGGCCCGCGACGGCGGGTGGCCGGCCACGGCGCAGCCGTAAAGGCTGTCAGATGTCGGCGAGCAATCTGGTGGCGGCGGTCTCGATGCGGCGCTGGATCTGGTCGTACGTGCGGCGCCCGCGCAGCATCTCCAGCAACTCCTGCACCCACACGCTGGCCAGTGACCCAGCGAGGTCGAGCTGCTCCTCGCTGGCATCCTCGATCGGCAGGCCGTCGGCCGAGACGCGCAGCAGCAGCCCCGTCATCCGGTCGCCGAACGGGGTCTGCACCTCGGCCATGATCAGGGAACGGATGAGCGCGTCGGCCAGCTCGGGCTCGCGCATGAGGCCGCGGGTCGCCCGCATCAGCACGTCGACCGCGCGGCTCGCCGGGGTGGCGGCGCCGGGCGGACGCCGCTCGATGCTGCTCTCCAGCAGGTCGATCTCCTCGCCGACCACCGCCACGACGAGATCCATCTTGGACGGGAAGTAGCGGTAGAGCGTGCCGAGTGCCACGCCCGCGCGCTCGGCCACCGTGCGCATCTGCATGGCCTCGACCCCGCCGCGCGAGGCCAGCGCCGCCGCGGCCTGGACGATGCGCTTGCGGCGCTGGTGCTGGCTGCGACTACGGACGCTGTGCCCGCCAGGGGCAGGGTGGCCGTCGCCGGCCCCGTCGGTGTCGCCGGAGGGCGCGGCGGTCGTCGCGTGCGTGGTACGCATGAGAACACGTTATCTGATTTATCGATGGCGCGGCTTGTTACTCGCGGGTTACAAACTTGCCGTATAGCCCCATGTCTACGGGGTTACAGGCGTATATCACGACTTATTGGGATTGGTGGCCACTGGACAGATATTAGAATCTGTTCTAGTTTGCGAATCGTCTGACCTAGCGCTTGCTGGAGGAGCGATGATCGCGGACACGCTCGCGTCCCTGCTTCTCGCCCGGGCCGAGGACGACCGGCCGGGGCTCATGTACGAGGACGCGGTGTGGTCGTGGCGCGAGCACGTCGCCGCCTGCCGGGCCGCGGGCGCGTGGTTGTCGGGGCAGGGCGCGGGGCCGCACGTCGGGGTGCTCGGTGACAACGTTCCAGGGCTCGTCTTCCTGGTGGGCGCGGCGGCGCTGGGCGGGCCCGTGGTGGTCGCGCTGAACCCGACGAGACCGGCCGACGAGCTGATCCGCGACGCTCGCGCCACCGACGTGAACCTCCTGCTCGCCGACGCCCCTCACACCGAGGCAGCGCGTACGGTCGCCGAAGCCCTCGGCATCGCGACCGTGCCCCTGTCCGCCGTCCCACCGGCCGTCCCACCGACCGGTACGCCGGGCCCTCCGGGCGGCGGGCAGGCGCCGGACGGTGATCCGCGGACGGACGGCAGGCGGTCCCCGGACGAGGCGCCGGCGACGTCGCGGGTGGCGCCCGCTGCTCCCGGGGATCTCGTCATGTTGCTGTTCACGTCCGGAACCTCGGGGCGTCCCCGGGCCGTACGGATCACGCAGCGCAAGCTCGCCGTCCCCGGCACGAGCCTGGCCGCGCTGCTCACGCCCGGGGACGTCGTCTACTGCTCGATGCCGCTCTTCCACTCCGGCGCTTTGATGGCCGCCTACGCCCCCGCCGTGGCGTCGGGGGCGGCGCTGGCGTTGCGGCGGCGCTTCTCGGCCTCCGGGCTGCTGCCCGACATCAGACGGTACGGCGTGACGTACCTCCATTACGTGGGCAAGGCGCTCTCCTACGTCCTGGCCACTCCGGAGCGCCCCGACGACGCCGACAACCCCCTGAAGATCGCGTTCGGGAACGAGGGGAGCGCGGTGGCGATCAGGAGGTTCGGGGAGCGGTTCGGCTGCCGCGTGATCGACGCCTTCGGCTCCACGGAGACGGCCATCTCGTTCAGCCCGGACCCGGCGGGGCCGCCGGGCTGTCTCGGCCGGCTCCCCGGGAGCGTGAAGATCCTCGACCCGTCCACCGGACGTCCCTGCCCGCCGGGCCGCATCGAGGAAGGCCGCCTGCTCAATCCGGAGGAGGCCGTCGGCGAGCTGGTCAACACGGCCGGGCTCGGGCTGTTCGAGGGTTACTACAACGACCCGGAGGCGGACGCCGAGCGCGTCAGAAACGGTGCGTACTGGTCGGGAGACCTGGCCTACACGGACGCCGACGGGTACGTGTTCTTCGCGGGGCGCGGCACCGAGCGTCCGCGTGTGGACGGCGAGAACCTGGCCGTCGCCCCTGTCGAGGCCGCGTTGCGGGAGTTCGGCGGGGTGGTGGAGGCGGCCGTCTATCCGGTGCCCGACCCGGCGGCTGGCGATCAGGTCATGGCGGCGCTGGTCATGGAGGGCACCTTCGATCCGGCGGCGTTCCTGGCCTTCCTCGAGTCGCGCCGCGACCTGGGCACCAAGTCCTTACCCCGCTATATCCGCCTTTCTGATCACTTGCCCCAGACGCCGTCGCACAAGGTCATCAAACGGATCCTCGCCCGCGAGGCATGGCGCGCCGCCGACCCGGTCTGGCTCCGCACCCCCACCGGGTTCCGGCCGCTGACCGGCGCGGACGTCAAGGGGATCGAGGAGGAGTTCGTACGGCACGGCAGGCACCACCTCTTGGAGCGATGATGGATTTCAATCTGGACGAGACCCAGCAGGATCTGAAGAAGCTGGCCGCCGAGGTCCTGGCCAGGGAAGGGGACGAGGACCGGCTCTGGCAGGCCGGGCTCATGAGCGTGTGCGTCCCCGAGGCGGCGGGCGGGGCCGGGCTCGGGCCGGTGGAGATGGCCGTGGTGCTGCGCGAGGTGGGGG
>NZ_SMKP01000200.1:0-19494 GCF_004349015.1 Nonomuraea diastatica | reverse complement strand
GGGGTGGTCGGGCGGGTCGAGGTCCGTGCGGTAGGTCAGGGTGACGGTCCGTCCCGCCCGCAGGATGGTGTTCTGATCACCAGCGAGCCGGGCACCGACCGCCCGGCCGTTGTCCATCACGACGTGGTCGACGAGAGTGTCCGCGCGGATCGTGAGGTTGGGGCGGCTGCGGGCACGGGCGAGGAAGCGTCAGGGTTGTGCTCCGGCGGACGCCGTCGACGCGGTTGACCGGTACCGGTCCGGGCGGCCCATCGGGGCCGGCCTGCAGCAGCAGTACCGAACGATCGGCCCTCTGGCTGAGCCGGTCGGCGAGCACTCCGCAGGCGCAACCGGCCCCGACCACGATCACGTCCCACTCCTGCACGTCCCCGCCTCTCTCCGGCTCCCTGGCGGTGCCAGGCCATCCTTGGTCTCGCGTGTGGTCGCCCGGGCTCATTGACGTCGGCGGCGCAGGGCACCGCCGTAGAGCGGGCGGTGTCCTATTCGGTGATTCCGGCGTAGGCGATGACCTTCCGGGGATGGAGCCGGACGACGACCTCGCCGGGCACACCGTTGCGCTTGCCGAGCTCCTCAGCCTGCTCTGGGCCCGCGTACCGGGCACCGGCGCGGGTGGCGACGTCGAGGAGTTCGTCGAGGTCCTCGCTCAAGGTCACCTCGCCGCGGACCTCGACATAGGAGAAGGGCGGGGCGTCGTCCTCGATGCAGATCGCCGCGCGCGGGTCGCGGCGCAGGCTGCGGACCTTGGCCGTCGTGCCGCCGCTGGTGAACAGGAAGTCCTCGCCGTCGAAGACGTACCAGACGGGCGTGATGTGGGGAGCGCCGTCGGCTCCCACCGTGGAAAATTTCCCGGTACGCGCGCCGCGCGTGACGAACTCGTGCCACTCCCGGGTCGTCATGGTGTGCACAGATGTTTCCCTTTCAGCGTTTGTCCGAGGGGGCCCTGGAGCCGTGGCCTGCGGGGCGCCGGCTGCGCGGCAGCGAGTCACAGACGAGCTCATAGGAGAGGGCGACCAGGTCCTGCGGTGATCTCTCGGCCGGCTGCCACCGAGATCCAGTGGGCCTTGTTCAGGTAGCGGCCCGGCGTGATCGACTCGTGCTCGCGTCGCAGGGACCGGCCGTGATCGGGTTCGGACTTCACGGTGATGATCCGTTCGTCCGGGTCGTCGGTGACGATCAAGAACACCTTTTCCGCCACCTTAAAGACGTCAAGCTTGTCGGTGAACGGCCGCCCGCTGCTCACACCCGGCAACGCGCCGGCCGCATCACGGGCGACGCGCTGCAGGCGGCTGCTGGTGATGGTCATCGCCGCGCCCGGTCCCCGGTGCGGCGGTCAAAGGCGCCCGGGTCGACGGGCCGCCAGGACTTGGGAAGGTTGCCCACCACCAGCCGGTAGGAATCGGTCACCAGGCCCTCGGCCTTGAAGACCTCCCAGTCGGGCCCGAACGGGTGGGTGAGCTCAGCCGCCGGCAGCCTCTCCGCACACTTCCTGGCGGTTCCTGCAAGGTCTTTCCTCTCATCACCGCACCTCCTCATCGGTCTCGAGCACAGGCCGAGGAGCGGGGCTATGTAACACACCATCACCCCGCGACCTCACTGTCCTGGCGCCGCCGGAGACGCCCTTGCCCACCAGGGCACATACCCGCCAGATGGCACGTCCGCATGGTCAACGAGTGATGCGTGCCCAAAAGATGCGCCACCGATCCGACAAGGTGGAGATCCTGGCACCCAGCCGTGACAGACGCCTTCTCAGCGATGCCAGCGGAAGCGAATATGGGCCACTGACCGCTCGTGCAGTTCCCGGAGGTCGTCAGGCGTGAGAACCAAGTCGCCGAAGGAGGTTGAACGGTACAGCTCACCCGGCCCCGCCAGGTGCTCCTCGACATCAGCGCTGGTCCACAGGGTGAGCCGCATGCTACCAGCCATGGATTGCAGCCCGTAGAACCATTTCTGACCACCCGCCGTGAGCGGGTGGCGGGTCCCCAGAATCCAGTCGGTCAACCCAGGAAGATCTCGCAAGCTGGCCTTGATAGGCTGCTCGATTTTGGCTCTTCTGGTGGCTCCGATGGCTCGTCCCGGCGGCAGCTCGTACCAGCGGCATTGCCAGCCGAACCAGCAGCCCGCCTGGCCGGGCAGGGGAGTGTAGCGACGGGCAGACCTCGGCAGATGAGACCATGATCTGGCTCACGCGTACCCTCACCGATCAGCGTCGCTGGGACGTGGACGTTGGGCTTCCTGCTCTGCGCTCGCGACGCGCTGCGAGCGCTCCTGTTTCCCGCGCTCGGCCGCCTCGAGGTCTGTCGTTGCCACAGCCAGCGCGATCTCAGCGTCCGTGGCGATGCGCTGGGCTGCCGACAACTCCGCGCGTACGCCCTTGAACTCCGCGCGCACCTCTTTGAGCTCGTCGCGTACGGCCTTGGTCTCCTGCCGGGCGTCCCGGGCGTCGGCCTGCGCCTGCTCGGCCCGGCGCTCCGCGCTCGGTCTCGGTCTCCTTCTGCCGTGAACTCGGCGATCTCGCCGCGGGCCGTCCAGTAGGGCGCTCGGTGAGCGTGCTGAGCTGCGCTGCTTGGGTCTCGAACTGGGTGCGCAAGGCTGCCTCGCGCTGCACGGCGGCCGTGCGCTCCTCCACCGCGCTGTCGCGCTCGCGCCCGGCCGCCTCCGCCGCGGCCTATGACCCGGGCCTCCCCTTCCTGCTTCGCCTCCTGGCGTGCCCCGCGCTCCTTCTCCAGCGCCGCGTCCGCCCGCTCGGCGGCCTGCTGAGCGCGCTCGTCGGCCTCGCGGACGCGCTCGTCCGCTTGGTCCGGCATGCTCTCTCGCCTCGGCCGCCCGGGCCTCGGCCTCGTGCTGTGCGCGCACCGCCGCGGCGCGCTTGCGGCGGTCCTCCTGCGCCTGCTCTTGGGCGCGGTCCCGGCGGGCCTCTGCGGCCGCCGCGATCACCTCCTGCTCGGCGGTCGGCGATCGCCTCCTCGGCGTCCCGGTGACGGCCAGGATCAAGGTGACCGGCCGGCCGCTCGAGTACCTCACCCAGGACATGGCCATCACGTTGGACACAGCGATCGCCGCCGTCGAGGATCTTCCTCCCAGCAACGGCCGGGCCGACAACACATGAGACGGGCAAGCGACGCCCCGTTGGCACAACAGCAGCCGAGGCGTTGGTGCTCGGCGTTGGGATGTCTCTCGGTCGTCGGCGCTTGCGCGAGAGGCGGTCACGTCCGCTCCCGTGGCCGGGGGCCGCCGATCAGGCGGATCGGCGCGGGGGTGTGCTGTCCCGGAGGACGACGCCGACCGGATGCCGCACCCCCGCCTCCCCGCCGTCGGACAGGGCCAGGCGCATCGCGCTCAGCCCTGCCTCCCGCAACGGGACCGCCACCGAGGTGAGCGGCGGCAGAACGTCCAGGGCCGGCTCGATGTCGTCGAAGCCCGCCACTGCGATGTCCGTCCCGGGCATCACCCCGGCGTCGCGGAAGGCCGTCATCGCGCCGATCGCCATCACGTCGTTGACCGCGAAGACCGCCTCCACGTCCTCGAACCCCCGATCCACCAGCCGCCGGGCCGCCTCGTAACCCCCCGCGCGGGTGAAGCCGGTCTCGATCGCGAGCGGCTCCGGCATCCCCGCCGCTGCCAGCTCCGCCAGAAAACCCTCGTACCGATCCCGCGACGTGCGGATCTCCGGCGCCGCGTGGAACACCGCGAACCGCCGGTAACCCAGGCCGAGCAGCGCGCGGGCCAGCTCGGCGGCCCCGCCCCGGTTGTCCACGGTCACCGTGGCGAACGGCAGATCCCGCTGGCTGATCAGCACAACCCGCCCTCCGGCCGTGCGGTATTCGGCCAGTTCCTCGACAAGCGCGTCCCTGACGCCCGCGCCCTCGATGCGGCTGCCGGCCAGGATAATGACGCGGGGGCGTTGCCCCCGGAGCGTCCTGACGATCTCCAGCTCCCGCTCCGGCGAGCCGTCGGCCACCGCCATGGTGACGATCAGGCCGGCCTCTTCGGTCGCCTGGACGACCCCGGCGGCGATGGCCGAAAAGTAGGGGTCGGCCACGTCGCGCACCACCAGCGCGACGGTCCTGGTCGACCCTCTGGCGATGGCCTGCGCTGACAGGTGCGGCTCGTAGTTGAGTTTGGCCGCCGCCGCCCGCACGCGGGAGACGTTCTCCGATCTGACATTGCGCGAGCTGCCGTTGAGCGCGCGCGACGCGGTGGCGATCGAGACTCCGGCTTCCCGGGCGACGTCGTGCAGGGTCGGGGGAGAGGAGGGGACCGTGGACCCGTCAGCCATGGCGGTCATTCTGTCACTACCAACAATGGTCGGCCCCTCGTCACGCCGGCCGCGTTCTCGAGCTCGGCGACGTAGGTGCGCTCGCCCGCCGGGCGGCTCCTGAGCACGGTCGCGGCGCTCTGAGCGGCCGGGGTGGCGGCGGCGAGCTCTTGGGAGTCGACCAGGACGCCGTCCTCATAGAGGCGGTAGACGGTGGCGTTGGTGCCCCACCACATGTTCATGCGGATCGTGTAGTCACCGTCGCGGTCCCAGTTGTCGCTGCTGAGCACCGGGGTGCCCGGGTTCGCCTGGGTCACCGCGACCTTGACGGACGTGGTGGCGGTGCGGCCGGCCTGGTTGAGCAGCTCGCCGGTGTAGACGTAGGTGCCGTTGATCCGGCCGGTGACAGGGACCGTGGCCTGCTGCGCGGCGGGGGTACGCGGTATCAGATCACGTCTGGCGATCTCCTTGCCGTTCTCGTACAGGATGAAGACGCTGGCGCTGACGCCGTACCAGAGATTCATGGTCACGTCATAGGTGCCGCGTTTCCAGGGTCCGGTGGCCGCGAGCGTGCCACGGGCGGGGGGCTTGGTGGCGCCGTCCGGTGGCAGCTCGGGCTCCGGACGGGTGACTTTGACAAGGTAGGTCGCATCCGCGGTGCCGTCCTCGGAGACCACCTTGATGGCGACCTCGGTATCGCCGACCGGGATCGGGATCGTCGGTGAGGCGGTGCCGTGCTGGACCGGCTGACCCTGGACGGTGACGGCCGCCTTCGGGTTGAGCGCAGTGGGCGTGAACGTGATCCGGTCGCCTGGGATGGTCAGGGCGTACGCGTGGACGTCGGGGTCGAAGGCGGGCTCGAGCGTGCCCGCGCCGGGGACGAGGGCGGACAGGGTGGTGTCCAGGGCGATGGAACCGCGCTTGATCCGCAAGGTGTGGGTGAGCTCGGTACCGTCCTCGGCTGTGACCACGATGGCCACCTCGGCGTCCGTGTCGCTGAGCACGATCTTCCGGGTGGCCTGGGCGCCGTCCGCGCGTTCACCGTCGATGGCCACTGACCTGGCGAACGGGCTGCGTGCCACGGCGGTCACCGTCACCTCCGACACGCGTGCGGGCACCTCCAGCAGGCCTCCGGCGGGCGTGCCACGGTCGGTGTCCAGGCTGAGGAGGCTGGCGTCGTCGCGAGCCAGCCCGACGCCCTGCGAGACGCGGATGTCGTCGAGATCGATGCTGCCGTAGTTGGTGCTGGTGGCGCTGTAGTCGAGCTTGGCGACGGCGTCGGCGGCGGTTCTGAAGGCGGCTCCTTCGAGCACCTTGCGGCCGTCGATCAGCAGATCGAAGCGCTTGTTGACGGTGTCCATGACGGCGGCGACGCGGTACCAGCGGCCCGGCTCGTAAGCGCCGACGGTCTTCGTCGTCGTGCCTACGTAGGCGACGATCGTGTTCTTGGTGAAGGCGAGGCTGACCGCGTTCTGGCCGCTCGCGTCCTTGACGTAGGGCACCGACCACCAGTGGTTGCCGGAGGAGTAGGGCCGCTCGCTCCTGACGTTCGTCTCGACGGTCACGATGCCCTTGAGCACGACATCCCGGGTGAGGTTGGTGACGCCGCTGTTGACCGTGCGGGTGAGCCGGGCGCTCCTGTCACCCTCCACCTCGACGACCTCGGCGCTGCCGCCCGCGCCGCTGACCGTCAGACCGTCACCGCTGGTCAACGGGCCGATGGGCAGGTCATCGAAGTCATGGACGGCCACGTAGCCGGGCACGGGACGGACCAGGAGCACCGCGCCCGCGTCGGACACGGTGGCCGCCTCGATCCTCGGGGCCGTCGTGGTCTTCGCCACGAAGCCTTCGGCGGTGACGCGCAACGTGTAACCCTCACCGATCGGCACGTTCTCGGCCGAGAAGGCACCCTCGGGGCCGCTTGTGGTTGTGGCGAGAGTCTGGTCGCCGTCCTGGACGGTGACGGTGGCGCCGGGCAGCGGCTGGGCGGCCTGGTCCAGCACGCGGCCGGTGATCGTGCCGACCGTGCTGGTCGAGGCCATGGTGAGCGCGATGGTGGTCGCGTTGCCCGGCCGTACGTTCACCGTGGCCGTGGCAGTGGCGTAGCCGTTCCTGGTCGCGGTGACCTCGACGCCGTCGGCGAAGGGCAGGTTCCCGATCGCGAACCGGCCGTCGGCGCCGGTGGTGGCCCTGAACTCGCCGATGGCCACTGTCGCGCCCGTGACAGGGGTGCCCGAGGGGGTGCGGACGGTACCGGTGACGGACTCGGTGGTGGCGTTGTCCGGGGTGGTGTACTCGAAGGCGCCGATGTCGGGGGCGCCGTTGTAAAGAGTCGCGCCGGCGTAGTCGCGGCCGCCGTTCCCGGTGATCTCCGTGCTCGCGTCGATGGCGTACGAGCCGGAGGTGACGCGCAGGCCGTACGCCGTCTCCAGAGCGGGGCCCGTCTCCGGGGTGCCGTAGGGGCCGTCGAGCGGAGCCTTCGCGAACCGTGGGTCGGCCGTGACCACCGCGTTCCTGTCGCCGGGCGGCACCGTGAGGGCCGCGCCGCTGTAGAGGTTGTGGCTGTAGACGATGGTCGGGCTGGTCGTCAGCACTGCGCCCGCCCTGGTCGAGTGGAGCAGATTGCCGGTGATGTCGTAGCGGGAGTTGAGATAGCCGCCGTACCCGTAGATGAGGTGGTCCGACCTGTCGTTGTAGATCGTATTGTTGTAGATCTTCGCGGTGGCGGCGCTGTCCGAGTGCAGATAGATCTGGTAGCGGGTATTGCTCGCGATGACGTTGTTCCTGACCACGGCGTCGCCGAAGCCGAACTGGCACAGCAGCACGCCGTCGCCGTTGCCGTGCAGATAGTTGTACTGGATGACCTGCCGGGTGGTGCCCTTGTCCGGGTCGATGCCGTTGGAGTCGGCGCCACCGGCTTTCCGCTGCGTCTCGTACACCTCGTTGAACTGGAACGTTACGTCGTCGGCGTAGTACGTCTCGATGCCCGAGGTGCCGGTGCGGTAGACGACGTTGCGCTCGACCAGGGCGCCGCGGACGTTGGTCAGGTACATGCCGTTGCACCCGTACGCCGTTCCGGCCTGGGTGATGTGGTTGTTCCTGATGATGATGTTCGTGTGCGGAGCGAACTTCGGATCGTCCCTGTTCTTGCGGCTACCCCAGCCGGTGGGCTCGGCGATGATCTCGCCCGCCTCGTTCCTGCCGTCGCCGGTGTACTGCTTGAACACGATGCCGGCGAACGACGTGTCGGCGATCGTGGAGTTCTGGATCACCACGTCGTTGAGCACGGTCGCGTGCTCCGGCGGGGCGCCGATGTCGGGCACCGTCGTGTCGAACACGATGCCGCCGGTCTTCTTCGAGCCGTCCCAGCCGGTCTGGAAGCGGATGCCGGGCGCGTTGTTGTCCACGCTGCCGCCGATCCAGTTGACCTGTCCGGTGACATCGTGCACGGCCACGCCGTCGATGACGAAGCCGTCGAGGGTCTGGCCGTTGTCGCCGGAGACGTGGATGCCGCGCAGGTCACGCAGGTTCGCGCCCGGGGTGCCGGTGGCCGGGACCTCGTTGGTCACCTCCAGGTTGCGGATGGTCCAGAACTCCTGGTTGAACAGCCGCACGGCGTCGCCCACCTGGCCCGCGGCGTCGATGCGCGGCTTGGCGCCCTCGCCGTAGCGGTCGATGGTGATCGGGGCGCCGCTCTCGCCCGAACCCTTGGGCCAGAGTTGCTGCCCGCTCCACCGCTGCCCGGCGCGCAGCAGGATGCGGTCGCCGGGCTCGAAGGTGGTGCCGCTGACCTTGGCCAGCGACTTCCAGGCCTGCGTTTCGTCCAGCCCGGAGGCGGAGTCGTCGCCGCCGGTCGCGTCGACGTAGTAGGTCGTGCCGACCTCGGCGACGAGGGAGGTGGTGCCCGCCTCCGCGGCGGCGGGGTGTGCGAGAGATGTGATCATAAGGGTCGCCGTCAGCAGGCGCAGCAGAGTCGAGCGGGCAGGGGGCATGGCCGTGCTCCTCATCAGGGAGTGGGCGCGGACGCCGGCGGGAGGTCAGCTCGGTTCGGGAGTGTGCACGATGGGATGGGCGACGTCGTGGGCGCGCAGGTGCCCGCACATTCCCCACCGCTCGTGCGGCGGGCTCTCCATCAGGGCCGAGCGCAGGAGGTGCGTGGCGTCGCCGCGTTCGAGGGCGTCGAGGATCCCGGCGGTGCGGCGGGTCTCCTGGGCGACCGTGCTCTCCCAGATGCCGCGCCACCGCACCGCCTTGGGACGGACGAGGGTGACGGCGCTGTCGTAGAAGGTCCTGAGTGCCTCGTGGCCGCCGCCGGCGAGCCGCAAGAAACCCTCGACGGCCAGATCGCGCCGCCGCTCGACCGCTTTGCCGACGTCGTCCGGCGGCAGGGTCGCGGCCTCGCGGTATCGCTCCGGGTCGGCCACGATTTCGGGCGGGAACGTCATGACCGCGTCGCCGGCCTCGGGCAGTCCGGCGTTCGACATGACGACCACGACCTCCAGGCCGCCGCGGTTGACGGCACGGTGGATGGTGCCGGGCGTGAACCACACGGTCGAGCCGGGGCCCAGTTCGGTCTCCCGCAGTCCGTGCGCGTCCAGCGTCTGCAGCGTGCCGCGCCCCGCGACCACAACGTACGCCTCCGTGGAGGCCGTGTGCACATGAGGCGTGCCACCTTCCAGGCTGTCGGCGCAGGTGCTGCCCGAATAGACCGAAAGACGGCTGACGGACGTGCCTCCGGGAAACGTCCCAGAGAATGTCATCGCAGCGCTTCCCTACCTTGCTCGGCCAGCAGCGCGCTGCCCTTCTCGTCCCGATCGCCGTCGGCGATCACGACCGCGTACCGGAAGCGCATGGTCTCGCCGCCGGGCAGCGGCACCTCCTCGCTGAAGAACGGCGCCGGGTTCAGGCAGGCGAAGTCGTCGGTGCGGGCGAACCACTGCGGCGGGTGCTGCGGGTTGGCGGTGTCGTCCACGATGACGATCGTCGAGCTTTCGCCGGTCTCGTCGTGTTTGCCGCGGAAGCCGAACCACTCGGCGCGCCGGCCGCGCAGCTCGTCGCCGCCCGCCCCGTCCGGGGACTGGATGACGCCGTCGGTGAACGAGCGGGGGCCGCGCCAGAACAGGCCGCCGTAGCCGGCGTTCTCACGGCCCTTGGTGGTCGGGGAGCCGAAGTCGATGGTGGCGCCGGACACGTTCGTCATGGCCGTCTCGAAGACCAGCGCCCAGGTGGCCTCGTCCACGAGCGTCGCGGTCAGGGAGCGCCGCTCCTCGATGACGGGCGCGCCCGCCTGGGAGGCCCAGTCGAGGGCGTGCCCGATCACGACCCGGTCGCCGTCCGCCAGCAGCGTGGTCATCTCGCGGTGGATGGCACTGCCGTTGTTGTCGAGCGGGACGTACTCGCCCTCGACGTACGTGGGCCCGCCCCAGAAGTTGTGCTCGCCCACGTGCGGCAGCGACCAGGCGATGCCCTTGTGCCAGACGTGGTCGTGCGGCCGGAACAGCGATACGAGCGCGCCGCCGCGGGTGCGAACGGGGTGCACGTATGGCTTGGGCGACTCCAGCACCGGCGTGTCCGGACTGTAGACGTACGTGAACAGCTCCACGTCTCCCGCGCTGACGGCGACGGACTTCCCGATCGCGTGGACAGCGTGCAGGGTCATGCGTTCCTCCATCGGGCGCCCGTGCCGTCCATGCGCTGGGCGAACGGGCTGTCAGCGGTGATCTGGCCGCTGCGGACGCGCTCGCCGGTGAAGGCGGAGGCGTAGAGCGCGGCGATGAACTCCATGGTCCGGCGGGCGTCGGCGGTGGTGACGGGCGGAGCCTGGCCCTGGTCGAGCGCGTCGAGCACGGCGGCCAGCCAGCTCGCGTGCCCGCTGGACTCCTCCGACCGGTCTTTGACCCACAGGGCCTGAACGTCCTCGTGGCCAGGCGCCGGGGTGACGGTCCAGTCGTCGTCGGTGTAGCCGTACAGGTGCTCGACCTCGACCGTGCCGCGCTCACAGTCGAAGCGCAGCTCGGACGTCTGCCTCGGGGATACGACCGAGTTGACGACCGCGGCGAGCGCGCCGTTCTCGAACGTCACCAGCGCCATCGACACGTCCTCGGTCTCCACCGAGCGGGCCTGCCGGCCGGCCACCGCCGTGATCTCGCTCCACGGCCCGAGCACCGACAGCAGCAGGTCGAACTGGTGGATGCCGTGTCCCATCGTCGGGCCGCCGCCCTCCGACTCCCACGTGCCGCGCCACGGCACCGCGTAGTAAGCCTCGTCGCGGTACCACTGTGTGGCACAGGTGGCCAACAGCGTCCGGCCGAGCTCGCCGGCCTCCTGCAGGCGGCGCAGCCGTACGGCTCCCGGGCCGAAGCGGTGCTGCAGCACGGTCGCCACGTACGCGCCGGTACGCCGCTCGGCCTCGATGAGCGTGTCGAACTCGGCCAGCGACAGCGTCGGCGGCTTCTCGACCAGGGCTGTCACCCCGGCCTCCAGGCACGTGACGGCCAGCGGTGCGTGCAGCCGCGGCGGCGTGCACAGGTGCACGAAGTCGAGTTCCTCCGCGCGCAGCAGCTCCTCCGCGCTCCCGTAAGCGCGAGCCCTGCCGTACCCGGCGGCGAACTCGCCCGCCCGCCCGGCGTCCACGTCGGCCACAGCCACGAGGCTCACCCGGCCCGCCGCGTCCTGAAGCGCGCGAGCGTGGGCGTGGGCGATTGCTCCGGTCCCGATGATCGCGGCCCGGTAGTTGCGTTCAGACATGTGTTCCTTCGCTAGAGGGAGGTCAGGCACCGTCGATCTCGGCCTGGAGCTCGGTGATGAACGCCTTGGCCGCCTGTTCCGGCGTCTGCCGGTCGAACAGCACCTCCTCGGTGTGCCGCTTGATGATCGCCTCGATGGAGCTGGCGCCGTTCGGGGTCACGCGGGGGGCCGTGCCGATCTTGAGCGCGTCGAGGTACTCGACCGCCGCCTTGTCCGTCTCGCTGAGCTTCGGAGTGATCGTGGCGCGGATCTTCTTGTTGGCCGGGACACCACGGTCGGTCAGCAGGATGTCGGCCGCCTCCTGGCTGTTGGCCAGGAAGTCCACGAACAGCGCCGCCTCCGCCGGATGCTTGCTGCGCGAGGAGACCGACCAGTACATCGAGGGCTTGAAGTACGCGCCCGGGGAGGACGCCTGCGACTCGCCGGGCAGCCTGAGCAACTTCAGGTTCTGGCCGCTGGCCGCCGTGAGCGACGTGAGCTGGGTGTTCCACCAGGTGGCGAAGACCGAGGCGTTGGTGGCGGTGCCCGACTGATCGAGCGAGCCGCCGGCCCGCTCGATCGTCACCGACGGCGCCGGGGCCGCTCCGGACTTGGCCAGATCCTTGATGTAGCTCCAGTAGCCCGCCAGCACGCTCTCCGGCACGGCGACCTTGCCCGCCTCGTCGAACAGCGCCGCACCCTGCTGGCGCACCCAGATGTTCATGCCGCCCGCATCGAAGCCGAAGGACTGCACACCGGTGATCTTGCCGCCCCCGGCCTTGGACACCTCCTCGCCGGTCTTCTTCAGGTCCTCCCAGGTCCAGGTGTTGTCGTCGGGCAGCTTGATCTTGAGCTGATCGAGCAGGTCGGTGTTGGCGACGATCGCGTACGCACTCAGGCCGACGGGCAGCCCGTACTGCTTGCCCTCCACCACACCCGTGTCCAGAGCGGTCTTGTCGAAGTCGGCGGTTTTGAGATGCTGGGCAGCGGTGCCGAGGTCGAGCAGGGCGCCGCGCTCGGCGTACGAGGCGAGGTAGAGCTCGTCCATCTGAATGACGTCCGGGGCGTCGTTGGCGGCCACGGTCGTCGCCAGGCTCTCCCAGTAACCGTTCCAGTCCTTGAACTCACCCTTGACCGTGATGTTCGGGTGCTTCTTCTGGAACACGTCAATGACCTGCTGGGTGCGCTTGTGCCGTTCGTCGGCGCCCCACCAGGTGAAGCGGATGGTCACCGGGTCCTTGGACAGTTCCTGGCCCGCGCTGCCGCCACCACTGCCGCAGGCGCTGAGCAGGAGTGCCGCCGCGGCGGCAAGGGCGATTCTTCTCATGGTGATTCCTGTTCGCGGGGGAGAGGGGTTTACTTGCCGCCGGTGGTGGCGATGCCTCGGATGAGGTAGCGCTGGCCGACGAGGAAAGCGAGGAAGACCGGCAGCAGGGAGACCACGCTCATCGCGAACATGGATCCCCACGAGGTGGACACGGTGGCGTCCACGAACGAGCGCAGCGCCACCGGAACCGTGTACATCTCCGGGTCGGTCAGGTAGATGAGCTGGCTGAAGAAGTCGTTCCAGGTCCAGATGAAGGTGAAGATCACCGTGGTGGCCAGGGCCGGCAGCATCAGGGGCAGGATGATCCGGACGAAGATCCGGGCGTGGCCGCAGCCGTCGATCCTGGCCGCCTCATCCAGCTCGCGCGGCAGCCCGCGGATGAACTGCACCATGAGGAAGACGAAGAACGCGTCCGTGGCCAGGAATTTTGGCACGACCAGCGGCAGAAACGTGTTCACCCAGTCGAGATGGGAGAACAGGATGTACTGCGGCACGATGATCACATGGATCGGCAACATGATCGTGCCCAGCATGATGGCGAACCACAGGCGCTTGCCGGTGAAGTCCAGACGGGCGAACGCGTAGGCGGCCATCGAGCAGGACACCAGGTTGCCGATGATGCAGGCCAGCACGAGAATCGCCGAGTTGGCCATGTAGTGGCCGAACGGGGAGGCCAGAGCGTTCCAGCCCTCGCCGTAGTTCTGCACCTGCAGGCTGTCAAGGATCAGGCCGGGGCGGTGGAAGATCTCGCTGTTGGGCCGCAGGGAGCTGACCACCATCCACAGCACCGGGTACAGCATGACCAGGGCCAGCAGGAGGAGGGCGGCGTGCTTGACCGCCTTGCGAAGGTTAGTCATCGTAAACGACCCAGAATCGGGCGGCCCAGAAGTTGACCGCGGTGAACCCGGCGATGATCACCAGGAGCAGCCAGGCGAGCGCTGAGGCGTACCCCATGTCGAAACTGCCGAACCCGCGTTGATACAGGTAGAGCGTGTAGAACAAGGTGGAGTCCGACGGGCCGCCGCTGCCGCCCGAGACCACGAACGCCTGCGTGAACGACTGGAAGGCGTGGATGATCTGCAGGACCAGGTTGAAGAAGACGATCGGTGACAACAGCGGGATCGTGATCCTTCTGAACTGCGTCCACTTGCCGGCGCCGTCGGTGGCAGCGGCCTCGTAGTACATGGCCGGAATTTGCCGCAGGCCGGCCAGGAAGATCACCATCGGGGCGCCGAACGTCCACACGTTCAGGACGATCAGCGTCGACAGAGCCGTGCCGGGGTCGGAGATCCACCCCCGTCCCTCGACACCGAACACGGCGAGCACCTGGTTGACCAGGCCCTCAGCGCCGAAGATCTGCTTCCACAACACCGCGATGGCCACACTGGAGCCCAGCAGGGACGGTAGGTAGAACGCCGAGCGGTAGAACGCCAGGCCACGCAGTCCCCGGTCGAGCAGCAGCGCCAAGCCGAGGGCGCAGGCGAGCTGGAGTGGGACGGAGACGACGACGTAGACCAGCGTCACACCGAGCGCGTGGTGCAGGCGGGTGTCGCTCAGCATGCGGGTGAAGTTGTCCAGGCCGTTGAACTCCGGCGGCTGGATCAGGTTGTAGTCGGTGAAGCCGAGCACGAGGGAGGCCACGATCGGGCCTGCCGTGATGAACAGCAGGCCGGCGAACCAGGGGGCCAAGAACACGAAGGCGGCCTTGTTCTCCTTCTTGCCGCCGAGGGTTCCGCCGCTGCCTCTGCGCATGCGCTGCAACTCGCCGAGAGCGGTCACGCGGGCCTCCTCGACGCGATCATCCGTGACCTCCTGTCACCAAGGGCGGGGCTAAGGCCGCCTTGGGAAAACGTATTCCGCAGTTTGCACGGGCGTTACGCGAGCGTCAAGAGTGGTGCCGCCGCCATCAGCGGAGTGTGAGCATCCCTAGGAGTGGGCTGACGAGCGCCGATGCCAGCCCACAGGGGCTCTTGGCCTCGCGGGCCGCACCGGATCGTGTCTCGGACGGCGGTGCGCCGCCGTCTCGACAGCAGTTACAGATTGGCGAAGGAGTCAGTCAGCAGAGCGTCCGTCGTCATGGACGATCAGCGGCGGAACAGGTGCTGTCGCGAACGAGCAAGCGGCCGTCCACACTCATCCGGCGACCCGTCCCGCCCTCGCCCAGCACGATGCGGATCGCCTCCGTCCCGGCCTGTGCCAGGGGCAGCGCCACCGTCGTCAGACGCGGCGTCACATCATAGGCGAGCGGTATGTCGTCGGCCCCCGTCACGGAAACGTCGCCGGGCACCGCGAGACCGACGGCGCGAAATCCCTTGAGCGCTCCGATGGCGACAATGTCATTGACTGCGAGAACCGCCCGCACGCCGTCCATTCCCGATTCGGCCAGCCGGCGCGCGGAATCGAATCCGCCGCGGCGGCTGACCTCGCAGGCAACGACCTGGATATCCCGTTCGTCGACACCCCCGGCACGCAATCCCGCTATGAATCCGGCGGTGCGGTCGGCCATGTTGCGCAGATTCCTGTCACCGGCCAATATCGCCACCCGGCGATGCCCGATTTTTGCGATGAAGGCGCCCATGATCTGCCCGACCCGGAAATTGTCGAAGCCGATCGAGTCGAATGTCATGTCCGTCTCGCCGACGATCACGACCCGCCCGCCCTCGCGTTCGTACGCCCGTAGCTCCTTCGACAGCCGGACCTCGGCCTTCTCCGCCAGAAACCGGTTCGAGGTGACCACGAGCGCACGCGGGCGCAGCGACCGCAGGACTCGGACGGTCTCGGACTGGCGCTCCGCGACACCCATGGTGGCCGACACGGTGACGAACGCCCCGGCCGAACGCGCCTCGCGCTCCATCGCGGCCACCACCAGGCCCATGGACGGCGTCGTGAGATCGTCGGCCACGAGCGCGATCGAGTCGCTGGCCCGGCGCATCGCTCGCGCGGATGCGTCCGCCGTGTAGCGCAGGGCCGCCGCTGCTGCCAGGACGCGGGCCTCGTACTCGGGGGCGACCTTCCTCGCGCTGCCGTTCAGGACCCGCGACGCAGTGGAGATCGACACCCCGGCCACCGCGGCCACGTCATGCAGCGTGACGGTGGGCCTCGCCGCATGCGGCATTCTGTTATCCCTTTCGAAGGCTACCGGTCATGAAGAGTACCGCCATTGCCTTTTTGGATCACCGAGGGACGTCGTCCGGACTGTCCAGGTTGGAGATCAAACAGACGACCGCGTAGGGCAGTCCCGATGTGACGCACGTCGTTGCCGCCTGCGCCAACGTATCGCGTGGCCCATGGATAGGCGGCGCCGTGCGGGTCAATGCGAGCCTGATGCGCCCCTCTCGCCCATTCCTCCGCAGGTCGTATGCCAGCCACCTGGGTGGGTGGACGCGGCGGACGGGTGCCGAACGTTGGCTGGCGCGTCCTCCAGGTTCCACGCAAGATCGTGCCGTCCCGGTAACTGCAGTAGGTGTGCGTTCAGGATAACGGCTCCGGCCGCCGTCAGAAGGCGTGTCACCAGCCCCAAGCGCGATGGTCCCGGCCAGTTCGTCGCGGCGCTGCTCGGCCTGCTGCAACCGCTCGGTCAGCACACCCAGCTCGCCCTCCGCTCGGCCAGCGCGGGCCATGAGCGTCGAGGACAAGGACTGAGCTTAACGGGTCCGACCGGTTGTCATCTTCCCCCACATCGGAGCCGCCATGTGGGGCAAACCCGCGCAACGCTGCAACGTCGCCCGTATACGCGAGGACGGCAACCACGTCGTCGATCCCGTCCTGCGCCTGCCTGGGCATCAGGCTGATGCGCTTGCCGCAGGAAGGGGAGATCGAACGCTGCTGGCGCAGCCTGCGCGCCCGGTTCCAGGTCGAGATCGAGCCCAACGTGGACGCAGACGGCCAGCTCATCGGGCAGCTCTGAGCGCCCCGGACTGGAGGTCATCCTTATCGGACGTTGAGCTCACTCTCCCAGACCGTGACGGTAGGCATAGGTAACGGCCTGGGCGCGGTCTCGCAGGCCCGCCTTGGCGAACAGGTTGTTGATGTGTGTCTTGACGGTGGCCGCCGAGATGAAGAGCTCACCGGCGATCTGCGCGTTCGACCTGCTCGCCGCGATCAGCCGCAGTACCTCGGCCTCGCGCGGAGTCAGGCCGTCGGGAGAATCGCTGGATCGGTGGGCCCGTCCGGCGACCTCCTCGGCCAGCCGCCGTTGCACCTCGGGATCGAAGTGCGCCTGCCCACCGGACACGGTGGCGATGGCCCTGGCCAGGGTCTCGGCGTCGGTATCCTTGGTCAGGTAACCGCGTGCCCCGGCGCGCAGCGCGGCGAACACCGATTCGTCGTCGGAGTAGGTCGTCAGCTCCACCACCTGGATGCCGGGATGGGAGGCGCGGATCCTGCGGGTCGCCTCCACTCCGTCCATCCTGGGCATCCGCAGGTCCATCAGCGCCACGTCGGGGATCTTCGAAGCGGCCAACCGTACCGCCTGCTCGCCGTCGGCGGCCGTGCCCGCGACCTCCACATCGGGCAGCAAGGCGAGCAGCAGCACCAAGCCTTCCCTGACCACTGTCTGGTCGTCGGCCACCAGTACCCGCACGGTCACGACGCCGCCCCCGCAGGCAGCCGCAGCAGGACACGGAAGCCGTCGCCCTCCGGGCCGGTGGTGAGCGAGCCACCGAGCAGCTCGGCGCGTTCCCGCATGCCGACCAGGCCGTAACCGGCGCCGTCCTGCGCCGGCGCCAGCTCAGAACCTCTGGTTTCGATGTCACCTCAACCTTACGACACGTCTTCAGCGGTTTACTTTCGTTCGCCTTCTCGGACCATACCTGCCACGTCCTAGCGCGGCTTTTCCGTAACGCTTACCACAACAGTCTTCAACTAACGCAGCTTACGGTGGTTTGAGGCCTCCGCCTTGCCCGGCGATTTCGGAGGGCCTTCCTCCATCTCCAGCACAGCATGACAATTCAGAAGCTCTGGCTTCTACCTCATCACCTCTTCATTCTCTTCGGGACACACGGGTTGCCTGGTACAACGAGACGAGGCCCCACTCATTCTGTGGTAATATTCCGCCGAAGGAGTACGAGGACGCCTTCTATAAGGCGCAGGAATCAGCTACGTCATTCGCAAGTTCGCAGGAATCGCAGCCTCCAAGATTCCCGGGGCGGTCCAAGGCATTCCGCGCTTGCGTTCCTGGCGAGCCGCCAGCTGACCCGACAGCGAACAAGATCCCCGACAGAGTCAAGGTGGGGAGATGCATCTGCGAGGCGTTACGAGCAGTGTGATCGCTAACATTGAGACGGTCGATGCTCGTCGCCTAGCACCGCGCCATGTCCGGACATCGGTCACTTCCGAGCCCAGGAAACGCCGGCTCAGAAAGGCGCGGGCCGGAGTGGTCATGGCCACGAGGCCGCGCCCGAGGCGATCCGCTTTGATGCGTGGAGTGGCGGCGGCAGGGGAGGCCGGGAGCGCGCACGCGAGCGCGGCCAGGATCGTGAGGGCTAAATGGGCGGGGCGCATGGGGAGCTCCTGGGGTGTCGAGTAATTAAAACGATATAATCACTGCGAGGGTAAGAGCGTAGGCATCGGCCGTCAAGGCTGCGGTTTCCCGCCCCTTGAAGTGCTTCGGCTCGGCTCGCCGCTCCCTTCGCTTCGTGGTCGAGACTCACGCAAAGGCAGAGGGCTTCCATGGCAACCTGCGTCCGGCATCGACGGATCTTCCGAGGTGGCGAGCGTGAGGAGGCAGTCCCATGTCAGGGCTGCTCCCTGGCCGGCTGAACCGGTTGCTGCGGAGTGCTGACCTCCCCGCCGCCAACACCCGGACATCCTCTGGTTCGCCGTCTGCCACCTCCGTACGCACCGACGAAGGGACGCCTGAAACTTTCACGGGGACACCCCGAGGAGTCGCATTGTCTGGGAGCGTTCACAGGACGAAGTATGGCCATTTCGTCGCGGGTGGCGGTTCGGCTTTTTGCCATCTGGTCGTCTACCTCGGATTTCAAATTAGGCTCTTTCGATTCGTCAGGTTGTGCGTTACCGTGCACGTTCACAGAGTCCCTTCCAGTCTGTGAGGAGGACATGTGGCCGCATCCCCCGCCTTACCTGTGGCTTCGCATCCCATCCCCGCTACTCCCCGTAGCCGCAGAACATGCGGCGATTCGACGTCCACCTAACCGCGACCGTCCACACCGGGCCCGGCACCGCGCACCGGGCCGGTTCATGCGACTGGACGCTCACTCGCAACCGAAGGCACGAGTGCCGTAGGGCCTGTGGCCATGCCCATCCACCATGGCCACAGCCGGCGGCCCCGTGTCGGCAACTGCTGTGATCCGTGCTTCTGACCTCTGTCTCGGCCATCGAGCATCCGGGTCGGACATGGATGAGCCCTCTTCGCAGATCCCACACGAGGAGTCAGCATGTCGATGCAAGGACGTACGTTCCTGCGGCTGAGCGCCGCCGGAGCGGCGGCCGCTGAGAGCGTGTCCCTCCTCGGTGCCTGGCGAGCGGACGCAGCCCAGGCCGGCGCCGTCCGGGTCGCGCCGACAACACCGTTCGCCGTGGGTGTGCGTCAGGACAACTGGACCCGTGGGAGCCGCCGGCTGACCACCGTCGCTGCGGGGATCTTCCCAGTCCGGGAGTTCATGAACGGCTACGGCAGCAGCCCGCAGAACTCCCTGGCGATCATCCGACCTCTCGCAGGGGCCCCGCACTTCGCCAACCTCAGCATCGAGGGCGTCTCCAACGGCAGCCCGTCCAAGGACCTCTCCGAAGTCATAACCCGGACGCTGGCGCTGAACACTGCCGGTGACCCGTTGGCCGGCCACATCGACACCGTGGCCCGGTGCGGGCGTGCCCGGCCACTCGATGGGCGGTATGACCACCCACGGGCTGCTCACCGCCTGGCCCGACTCCCCGGATCAAGGCAGCGATCCCGATGTCCTGTTCCCCAACGTCTGACGGAGTCCCGTGATGAAAGCATGTAGCTTGGTGGCACGTGCCGCCCTGGTCGCGCCTGTCGTGGTGGGTGCCACCGCGCTCGTTGCCACGTCCGCGACGGTCAGCAACGCGGCGGCCGGAGCCGTCTACTACGTCGCCCCGAACGGCAGCGACAGCGCCTCGGGAACGCAGGCCGCTCCGTGGGCCTCCATTGCCCGTGCGCAAGCGGCCGCCCAGCCCGGGGACACGGTCTACTTCCGAGGCGGCA